>CAZFZD010000047.1:7371-7633 GCA_964522895.1 Candidatus Woesearchaeota archaeon
TCAGGATATGTGTTGGAGATTCTTGTTGCTTATTACAGGGGTTTTATTCCTTTTCTCAGCGATGCTGCAAAGTGGAACAAAAACATAAGGAAAATCATTGATGTTGAAGAGCATTATGAAGGGAAGAATATTTTGGATGAATTAAATATTTCAAAAACTTTGTCGCCATTAATATTGATTGATCCTGTGCAAAAAGAAAGGAATGCTGCTGCAGGATTAAGCAGGACTAAATATTCTCAATTTATAGATTTGGCACAACAAT
>CAZFZD010000048.1:0-7362 GCA_964522895.1 Candidatus Woesearchaeota archaeon
ATGAACCAAGAACTCTCACTGCATTCAGTTTAATGGATGCCCCGCAGCTTGCTGCGGCTGGGAGGCTTCACTAAGTAACTTTTATAAACAAATGCTTTTTTCCAATCTTATGGCAGAAAAGAAAAGTTATGACAACATATCAGAGTATGTTGCCGATTATCATAAATTCAAGGAAACTGTTGTTAATGACAAAGAATCTTTGCAGTCTCTTAGAATAGGCAAAGAAAGTCTTGTAGACATAATCAAGCAGGGCTTAGAGAAATCTGTAGATAGCATCTCAGGCCAATACCTTATTGAAGAGAAACAGGTATATTGGGATTACATGGTAAGGATACAGAATCTTTGCAATGACTGTACCTTTGCAAGCTACATCCCAAGGGACATACAGGGTTACCTTGGCAGAATATTCCCTGATAAGGCAGCGCAGTTTTCAGCAATAAAGCGGAAAGATTTTGAAAAAGCGCTATTGGTAGTTTCTGATGATGCTGCATGCAGGCAGAAGATAGATTCTTATTGGGAAAATCCTGCGCTTGAAGTTACTAACGAATACATCAGGGCAAGAAGAAGGCTGAAGCAGGAGGTTCAGCAGCAGCTTAATGAAGAAAAGCCAAAAAAGCAGCCGCTATTGTCCAAGCGTTTAAGAAAAGGTCTTTTCCTATTCGGATTCCTCACAATAGGCGCTTCAACTGTTTTATCTTATTATCAGTCAGAGCAGAGAAAAGTAAATGAAGAGCTGGCAACAGTTAAGCAGCAGGTCCTTGCAAGAAATGCTGACAAGGACAATGACGGCTATATTAGCCAGAGAGAGAAATTTGATTTCTACAAGCATTTTGCAGACAGAAACAGCATCAATTTTGTCAACGGGCACTTCAAGGATTCTAACGGCAATGATGTGGAACCAGAAAAGCTTATCAGGCTGTTCAGCAATTACCGGCAGTAATCACTTTGAGCACACAATTTCTATGACATCATTATGTTTCAGCTTATGCTCTTTGCCCACAGTCATTTTTGTCTTCACATCTATGGCTCTTATGAAATTCTTGCCGAAATCCGTATGAAGCCTGTAAGCAAAATCCAATGCAGTTGAGCCTTCAGGCAACAGGAAACAGTCAGGCAGCACATTCCCGTCCTTGTCTGCAAGCTTGTTCACACCGCCCGGATATATTGCGATATAATTCAAAAGTTCAAACACAGCCTTGTTGATGCAGTCCTGCACTCCCGTGCTTCCAAACTTCTTGAGCACATTATCTCTTATGAATTCCAGTGCCTGCTTCTGCTTGTCTGAGACATCTCCAGTAATCTTAAAATCATCTTCTCCAGGAATGTACCCTATTATGCCTTTTTTTGAGGCTTCCTTTAAGGCCAGTTCAGAATCTGCAGAACAGCCGACTATAATGATATCTGGGAATTCTTGTTTCAGCCTTTCAATGTTCTTTCCTGCAACTTCCATGTCAATCTTGTTTGCCGCTATAAGCATCGGCTTGCTCTGTTTTCTTAGCATCGAGGCCAATCTTTTTATGTCATCTTCTTTCCATTCAGTGACGTCTTCAGGAAAATCCTTGATTGCCTTCTTCACCATGTCCTCGTCAACCCTTAAACCTGAAAGCTGTTTGGCTATTGCCTTATATGCTTCCTTGCTTTCCTGCTTTATCGTCCTTGAGAACTTTTCCCAGCCGCGCATTATCACTTGGAAGTACCACATGTCAAGCTCGTGTTCAAGGAATCTTATGTCATTAGCCGGATCATAGCTGCCAGGCTCTACAGGTTCCCCTCTATCATTTGTCGCACCTGCAGCATCAATTACATGAATCAATGCATCAGCTTCGTTCAGGTCACTCAAGAATTGGTTGCCCAGGCCGTGCCCTTCATGCGCTCCTGGAACTAATCCTGCCACGTCAATCACTTCAACAGGAACAAAGCGCTTATGGTTTTGGCAGGTTCCGAATCTTGGGTTGCATTGCGTCTCAAAAAAAGTGTCCACGCAGTCTATCTTGACATGCCCCATCCCGTTATTGGGCTTTATTGTTGCAAAAGGATAATTTGCTATCTCAATGTCTGCTAATGTCAATGCCTTGAAGAATGTTGATTTTCCAACATTGGCCTTGCCTACGACGCCTATTTGCATAGCATTCTTAGATTTCAGCCTAATATTTAAATCTTTTCAAGCTCTAAGAATTAAAACCATAACTGCGAAGTGTTAAATTTTGTTTGTATTGTAAGTTTCCATAGAAACCTTAATAAGTGAATAATTGTTCCAAATTCTATACAAATCATTTTTAATAAATTTTGCAAAAACGAGGTGTTATTTAATGGTAAGATTAAGTTATGAACAAATTGTGGAGAAGATAAAGGATAAGGCTAATATTTCTGAAGAAGAAATCAATTCTAAGGTTAATGATAAGCTTGACAAATTATCAAATCTGATTTCCAAGGAAGGAGCAGCTCATATTGTGGCTAATGAGATGGGTGTCAAGGTATTTGAGGCTCCGAAAGGCGGCCGCATAAAGATAAAAGAGCTGGAACCGATGCAGCGGAATATTGAGGTTTTGGGCAAGGTCCAGAAGCATTACGGTGTCAGGGAATTCAAGACAGATACTAGGGAAGGCAAGGTCGGTTCATTTCTTATAGGTGATGATACAGGCCTGACGAGAATTACAGTTTGGGACGAGCCTTTGATGCCTGATGTTGAGAAAGTCAAGGAAAATGACATAGTATTGGTAAAAGGAGCTTATGTTAAGGAGAACAACGGTTACAAGGAAGTGCACTTGGGTTCAGGAGCACAAATATTCATAAATCCTCCTGGAGAGTCTGTTGAGAATGTTGTTCAGGTAGGACAAAAGCCTGAAGCGGCAGAGAAACAGATAAATGATCTTAGTGAAAGGGATTTTGCTACAGTCATGGGGACAGTAGTGCAATTGTTTGAGCCAAGATTTTATGAAGCCTGTCCTGAATGCGGTAAGAAGGTAAATCCTGATACTGGCGAATGCAATCAGCATGGCAAAGTTGAGAAACAGTTGATGCCGGTTGTCAACATAATATTTGATGACGGGACAGACAACATCCGCGTAGTTGCTTTTAGGCAGCAGGCAGACTCATTGTTGAACCTTGACAGGCAGAAACTTATTGCTTTGAAGGACAATTTTTCAGCATTCGATGAGCTGAGAAGCAAGATTCTCGGCAAACAGATGAAAATCACAGGAAAAGTAGTGAAGAACCAGATGTTTGAAAAGCTTGAGATGATTGCAAATAATATTGAAGAAGTTGATTCCAAGCAAGTCCTTAACGAACTGAAGACTTCGGAGGAAAGCGTTAATTAAACATGATGTTTAAGACGCACCTGGCGTTTGCAATATTTTTTTCTTTATTTCTTATCCATTATTTTAATATCAACAGCCCCATACTTTTTTCTTTGACATTCATTTTTGCGTCCATACTGCCTGACATAGATACAAGCAGAAGCAAAATAGGCATAAGGGCCTGGCCTTTCTCTAACATCATCAGCTTGATTTTTGGGCATAGGGGTTTTTTTCATACAATATGGCTTCCCGCATTAGCATTCACGATTTTATTTGCTACTAATTACCATATTATAGGCTTTGCTTTCTTCTCAGGGTATCTGCTACATCTTCTTTGTGATTTGTTTACTTTAGAAGGAGTGAGGCCGTTCTATCCGCTTTGGAACAAGAGGTTCTCTGGCTGTTTGAAGACAGGAAGCTTTTTGGAACATTTTTTGCTTTTTGTGTTAGTGCTTTCAATCTCCTTGTTCATCCTGGACTTGTTATGAGAGAAATCTATTCTTCAGGCTCTTCTTCTGCTGGAGCATCTTCTTCAGTATTATCGTTTGTCTCTTCTTCAGAATCATCGCCTTCTTTGTCATGAGGTTCAGGAGGTTCTTCTTTATCGCCCATGTCTCCCTCAGGCGGTTCACCGTCTTCTTTCTTATCTTCTAGGTCCATATGCCCTTCAGGCTTTTCCATCTTCTCTTCCATGTCGCCCTGGTCTGAAGCCGGCTTATCGCCTCTCTTTTTATCAAGATCTCCTTCTGGAGGCATACCTTTCTCTTCCATTATCTCTTCAGGCGTTTTTTTCTCCATGTCTGTCCTATGATCTATACATTTAACACCTATCATGCATTCAGCACCATCACCTGAATCACCCATGATGGGTTCAACACCATATTCTTCGCCCTTGGATTTGCATTCTTTATTTCTTTCATCTATTTCCCAAGAATTGAGGCAAGGCCCTTCATAGTATTTTGCACATTCTTTAGCACATTCCATGCACCCGGGAGCATGTGCTTCAGGTTTGTCTCTTGGACAGTCACTATAGCTAAGATCCTTGTCTATCAGGCATTGAGCTATGCACTGCTGTTCTTTTGTCAGGCCTTCATCTTCTTTCCATAATCCTGTCATCAATGCAAAATCCATGCATTCTTCTTCATTGTTTTTACAATATTCCTGGCATTCCTCATCTGAAGTGCAACCGCCTGGACCTTTGCCTTTAGTCATTTTCATTATCTCATATTCTTCTTCAGTTATATCGCCATTTTGATAAGAGAAATTTGCGCATTCTAGAAAATTTCCTTCCTTGTTACAATATTCTTCGCATTCTTCCTTGCTTACACATCCGCCAGGCCCCTTGCCGTCATTGTTTTTTATCTTTTCATATTCCTCTTTTGAAATCTGCCCATACTTATAAGCGAATTCTGCACATTTCAGAGAATTTTCTTCTTCTTTGCAATATTTTTGGCATTCTTTATTGCCCATGCAATCTCCTGGCCCTTTGCCGCCAGTCTCTTTTAGCATATTGTATTTCTCTTTTGAAATCAAGCCATTATCATAAGAAAATTCAATGCACTCTAATGCGTTCTCTTCCTTGCTGCAGTATTCTTCACATTCCCTTTTTCCTTTGCAGCCACCTGGACCTTTGCCTTTTGTCTTTTTAATTAGTTCTGCTTCTTTTTCACTCATTATGCCGGCATCAACAGCAAAATTGACGCATTCTTCTAGATGCTCTTCTTTATCACAATACTCTTCACATTCTTGCTTTCCAACGCAGCCGCCGGGCATCTTGCCTTCCTTAACATATTTTAAGACTTTTTTAGCTTCGTTTATTTCTTTCTCATCCATCATGCCGTTCTCTTCGGCAAATTCTATACACGCTTCCATATTTTCAGGATTATCGCAATAAGCCTTGCATTCTTCCTGTGAGCCGCAGCCACCTAATTCAGCGACAGGATAATCCACAGCTGCAACCATAGATGCCATTAAGATTAAGAAAAAAGTTAATTTGATTATAAGTTTCATGTTTCCTCCTCAAAGGGATTAAGTTTAACCCTGGAAAAAAAATTGCTTTCAACACTTTCGCCGATTGTATCTGTTGGTAACGCAAGGCTCTTTCCAGGCACTCCAAATGTGCCGATTGCAAAAATCTTGCTGAAATCAATGCTTTCTTTTTCCATAAAAAATCTGCCAAGCAAAAGCCCTGCAACAATTAAGATTAGAGCAATCACGATTGCAATCAAAAGCCTCTTTTTCATTGATAATATATATGATTTCAAATTTTATAAGTTTAACTTTTCACTCTTGCCCTATTATGAAGATTTATATATTATAAGATGTTGGTAATATTATGACAAAATGCACTTATAGCGGACTGATAGGCCTTGTCCTGGATAAAAAGCCTGATGAGGATTTCATTTCTTCTTTTAAGCCGAAAGACCTGGTAAAAGTTACAAAACATTATTTCAATCAAGCTAATAGGGGCGCAACTTGCTGCTATTGGGGGCTTGATAATCTAAAATATGCAAGGGCCATAGATTTGAAGGACGAGATTCCTATTGCATTGAAATTTAACAGAGACCAGAATGGGCTTTTTGTGCCATCAGAATCTCCATGTGATGCAGGTTCATGTAAGGATATAAGCAAGAACCAGGCTGCCATGAAAGAGCTTTTGTCCCAATGCCTGCCATATGTCCCTAATAAGAGAAAAGGTAATTATTTTATGCTTACACACTTTGAAAAAGGGTGTTGTGAATTCAAGGCCGGCACAATAAACCTAAGTTTGGAAGACATCAAGAAGATAATATGATGTCTGCAAGCTCATGTTTGAGAAGTTTTGACAGGAGATTGCTGCTGACTCTTACTTTATAGCCATTATCAATGAACAGCTGACCGATTAATTTTCTTGCTTTTTCAGGCTCAAGCCCTTGATAACTTTTTTTAACATAGGCTTCAGGAAAAAAAATGTTTGGCAGGTTAAGATTCATTATTTTTCCTGGATTTGCAGAATAATCTTCTACTACGCGGTTTTTTATAGAGGAATGCATAACAAAAACCAAATCTGCCCAATTAAGCATTTCAGGCCTGAATTCTTTTTTCTTGTTGAAAATTCCTGCATATTTTACATCTGCTTTCACACCATATATTTTACAGAACTTTTTAAGCCACATGGCAGTATAGCGGCTATTGAAACGGTTTTTTTCGCAAACTACCAAATAGTGCTTTTGCTTCTTGAAAAACATTTTCTTAACCTATATCAAAAATAAGGGCAATTATCTACTTTCTCTTCCAAAACTTTTAGAAAGTTTTCCCTGGAATTCTCATAATTTTTTGGAACTTCTCTTTTTTGAAGATATTTGTTTTCATTAATTGCAATGCTGAAAAGATAATGGCAACCGACATTGTCTTGTACTGCATGAGAATCTATCCAATTAGTGATTTTTCTGTCTAAATCATCTACTGGCTTCCCAGAGATAATGTTAGTCATGGCATCCCTGAGTTCTTCTGATTCGATAGTTCTCAATTTCATGATAAAAATTTCTCTCAAGTTCATTTATAAAACTTACGCTTTTGCCAAAAAGAAGTTACCAAAATATTTATATACTGTATGGATTTCCTATAAATTAGTATATCGTTGCTAGGGCGTTCAGATGGCTTGTTCATCAGGGCAAACTAGGGTACACCCATTGCAGTAATGTATGTGGGGCGCGATATACTATCTTTTCTTTATTAAGTATCTTTCAATCTGTTTAATATCAATTTTTATGCTGAATTTTTTATTGAATTTCAATTTTGTTTTTGAAGATTTTACTTTCTTTTTATGTAATTGGTAGGCTAATTCATCTGCTGCAGCCCCATAGGGTAATTTTTGATATTTGAAGCCGACCATATTAAATTTATTCTTCATTAGGTCTTTAAGTGAATTTTTTATTGAATCACCATGGCCATCAAAATCCCTACAAGCATGAAGTGAAAAAGCAGTTCCATTATTCATCTGTTTTAAGATATTACATATTAATAGATAGATAATTATTGTATAAAGTCTAAGTTTTAGATATTTTTTACCGCTTTTAGATTTTTT
>CAZFZD010000049.1:0-7251 GCA_964522895.1 Candidatus Woesearchaeota archaeon
GAGGCAATATCCTACAAGATTTGAAAATCTTCCTGTTATTGGAGTATCTTGGGGATTTGAAGGAAGGCAAAAGCTTGAACAGGGTTATGAGACTAAGGACAGAACATACCATTTTGACCATATCATTGACCATCCTTCCGAACTTATGCCAATTATCGAAGATTATATTTGATTTTCTTTTTTCAGAAAATTTATAAACCCCTTAAAGAGAAGGAATCTTATGGTAAAAAGCCAGATTAAAACAGCAATTTTGCTGGGTCTGCTCACAGCACTTCTGCTTTGGATTGGAAGTTTTTGGGGCACCCAGGGAATAATTATCGGCTTAGCTTTCGCTGTTTTGATCAATTTTGGAAGCTATTTCTTTTCAGATAAGATAGTGCTTAAGATGTATTCTGCTAAGCAGGTAAACAAGAAAAATGCTCCTGAACTTTATAATATAGTGAAAGAGGTTTCTGAAAAAGCAAACTTGCCTATGCCCAAGGTTTACATAATCCCTAAACATAATCCAAATGCATTTGCTACTGGAAGGAATCCTAAGCACGCAGCAGTTGCTTGCACATCAGGGATAATGCAGATATTGACAAAAGAAGAGTTAAGGGGCGTCATAGCTCATGAGCTTGCGCACGTGAAAAACAGGGATGTTTTAATTTCAACTATCGCTGCAACCATAGCCGGCGTAATATCTTATGTTGCAATGATTGCAAGATGGGGGGCAATATTTGGAGGTTTTGGGCGTGACGGAGAGAATGGCAGTAATATTGCTGAATTATTGGTTTTAGCAATCATAACTCCGCTGATAGCTATGATCTTACAGTTTGCAATATCTCGTTCAAGAGAATATTATGCTGACAAGACTGGTGCAAAATTCATTAAAGATGCCAAACCATTGGCGAGGGCATTAGAGAAATTAGAGGCAGGAGCAAAATACAGGCCTATGAAAGGCGGAAACAAGGCAACTGCTTCCTTATTTATTGTCAACCCTTTCAGGGCAAAAAGCTTCTTGTCATTGTTTAGCACACATCCTACAACATCAGAAAGAATAAAAAGGCTAAAATCTATGAATTTTTAATAAGATGAAAAAATTAAAAGATTTATTCAAACCGACCTTTCCCAAGATATTATTATATGTCTTTCTCACTTTTGTAGTTCCAAGTTTTGTAAAAGTTTGTTCTGATAATGCTTGTAATTATGAATTCAAGTATTTTGCAGGATATAAGTCATTGTTCACTGGACTCAATGGGGAATTCACGTTAGGGATGCAGATATTAAGTTTCTTTATAGCTTACTTATTTTCAGCATTATTGATATCATTATTCAATTCATTAAAGAAAAGACAAAGGTTATAAATGAGCTGCTAATTATTTTTTCTTATGAAAATCTTAGCATTTACAGATACGCACGGCACAAAAAGATATTTTGATATTCTTCTAAAGAAATCCAAGGAAGCAGATCTTATTGTTTGTGCGGGAGACATCTCTGATTGGGGCGAAGGCATAGACAAGGAATTGAGGCTCTTTGAAAAGCTTGAAAAGCCATTGCTTATAATTCCTGGAAACCATGAAGGCGACAATGCATTGAGAAGAGGATGTAAAAAATATGGGTTCTGTTATTATATCCATAAGGCAAGTTACGAAGTTGAAGATTATGTGTTCTTTGGTTTTGGTGATGGGGGATTTTCTCTTCAGGATTCAGAATTTGAAAAGATTGCTGAAAAATTCAAGAAAACGCTTTCTAAGGATAAGAAAGTAATCTTGGTGACACATGGCCCGCCATATGGTACAAAATTAGATCTCTTGCCTCAGATGGGACATAGGGGGTGTAAGTCATTCACTAAGTTCATAAAGGAAGTAAAACCCTTGCTTCATATTTGTGGGCATCTTCATGAAAACAATGGTAAGAGAGATATTATGGCGGCTACAGCAATCATAAACCCTGGACCAAAGGGACAATTATTGAAGATTTAGTTTTTTATCCTTTTCTTCTTTCATAAGCAGAACAACTCTTGAATTTTCTTTTTCATCCACAATCTTATAATCCGTATTCTCTGCAATCTTTTCTGCAAAATCTTTTATCTCATGGTGCCTTGCCATGTCTTCATAAGCTATCCTGTATTGTGCATAGCCCACCGGCATCCCTGCTTTAAGTTCTACGAAATTTGGTCGCGTTTTAGAAATATGTTCAGCATAGCCTTTGGCATTATGCATATTAAGATTTTTTATCAAAGTTAATCTCAATGTCGACCTATTAAAATTTTTCAATAATTCCAGGCTCCTTTGCAGCCTTTCCCAACCGTCTTTCACTAGTGGTCGACAGACTTTTAGGTAAGTTTCTTTGTCAGGCGCAGCGAGAGTAATGTAAAGCTGCGTGGGCTGATGCTCTAATAATTTTTCCATCATGTCCGGCATAAGGCCGTTTGTGACCAGGAAAGTGGTCATGCCTCTTTCATGTATGAGCTCTATCAACTCTGGCAATTTAGGATACATAGTTGCATCGCCAGCCAAAGAAAGAGCAACATGTTTTGGATCCATTGCCTCTTCAAAAACTTCTTCTGTAACCTTGTCATTGCCTTTGAATCCTTGCAGATAGATTTTATGCTGCTTGATAAGCCCATCAAGGATGAACTCTGGCTCGTCATAATCAGTCAGGGTTTTGGAATCAGTATAATCTAGGCATCTCCAGCAGAACTGGCAATTATGAAGGCAATTCAGAACAGAAACGCTAGATTGTATGCAGCGATGAGTCTGTATGCCGTAAAAAGTGTTCTTATAGCAAACATCTTCATTACAAATGGCCCTTTTGCACCATAGGCAAACTTTTATAGCACTATGCTTGCCTACTATTCTGTACCCTTGCTTCTCAAGGTCTTTGACTATCTTGTCTTTCATGCAGAAATTTAGAAATCGGCTGTTTATTAAGTTAGTGGTTAAAAATAAAATAAAAAATAAGAAGAATTATCTTTTTTTCCTTCTTTTTGGTGCAGCTTTTTTCTTAACTGCTTTTTTCTTGACAGCTTTCTTTTTTACAGCTTTTTTCTTTCTTTTCTTACTGCCTGGTTTTGCCATTTTGGTCATAGCTGCATTCATATTTTTGTCAACATAATATAGCCAGCCAGATTCCCTATCTATGCCGCATTTATGGCAGACAATTTGTTTGTTCTTGCCTTTTTTCTTACCGCCGCCTCTCGACATTTTGGTTTTTGCCATATTGCCTTTTTTGTCTATAAAGTAGAGAAACCCGTCTTCTCTTTCTATTTCAGGATGCTTGCAGATTACTTTTCCCATATGTTTTCACCTCATTTTTTCTTTAAAATTTTTAATTCTCTTTTCATATAATTAAGTATTTAAATCTTTAGGTAATCAAGAACATACTATTGTGGGGCCGTAGTGTAGCTTGGCATATCACTCCAGCCCGGGGCGCTGGTAACCGGGGTTCAAATCCTCGCGGTCCCATTAAAATTCATTTAGACCTTTTTGTTTGAACTGGTTTATCTTTCCATAGACTCCATCAAAACCAGCTTCAATACTTATCCTGCCTTCTCGGATATCTATTATTAGCTTTGCAATCTTCTCATCAGTCACGCTTAATAATTCTTCAAAGCTTACGTTCAACAACACATTAAGTTCATTGCCGAATTTATTTATTATTTTGTTAAATTCTTCCCAAACAGCTTTAGTACTAATTCCCTTTCCGATTACTGTAGAGATTATCTCTGACAAAGGTATTAGATGATAGACTTCCTTGGCATCTTTTGGCTTGTATCCTTCGGGCCTGTCAGCCAATTGCTCAACCCTGTGCAACACTCCTATAGTCAGGGGCTTGTTGCATTGCGGGCAGATGTTATCTTTTTTCAAGGCATCTTTAGGTTCTAAACTAATATTGCAATTCCTGTGCCCGTCCAGATGATACTTGCCGTAAGCAGGATCAACTTCAATTGTGCCTCTTAAACCTTGTTTAGTCCTAATAGCCTTAATCAAACTTTTGTAATCCTCATTGATGTCAAACAAAGTTGCTTCCCTTCCGACACGCCATGGCCAGAAACTGTGCAGATCTGAAAAGCTTACAAGGCTGTATTTGTCCAGCTGTGACAATCGCCAGTTCATTTCCGGATCAGAACTTAAACCCGTTTCTATTGCATGAATATTTTTTTCCTGATCTTGGAACGCTTGTTTCACGCTGTCAAATCCAGACTTGCTTCCCAAAAGCCCATACCAGGGCGTCCAGCAATGCGCGGGGATGACCTCTATGTCCTTTGATATCTCCTTTAGCATCTCCACGAACTCGGGGCATGGTATCTTGAAGATTGGCCTTCCGTCATAATCCACTCTCCCTCTTTTTTTCAGTCCTTCAGTAATCTGCTCAACAACATCTAATGAAGGGGCAAAAACAAGATTATGCACCCTTCTTCCCTTGCCGTCTTGTGAATAGATTAATGAAATCTCTGTTTGTAATATAAAAGGAAAGCCTGTTTTTGTTCTTAAAAATCCAGTCCCATCATCTGACAGCTCCTGCTTTATGTGCTCAAACCATTCAGGGTGTGTGAAGTCTCCAGTGCCAAGAAGTTCTACGCCTTTTACCCTGGCCCATTTCTCCAGATTATTGAGAGTAAGTTCTTTGCTGCAGCCACGAGAATACTTGCCGTGAATATGTAAATCTGCTATCATCTTTAACACAAAAAGAAAGAACTTAATAAGCTTTACTTAGAAAATTATTCAGGACTTTTCACAATCTTTAAACTCTTGATTTCGAAGTTTTCTTTAGGCACTATCTTGATATAATTTGCACCATTGTCCACCATTCTTGTAATCTCTTTTACATATTCGTCTTGGTTGGTATCAAAGGTGAATTGGGCATCTTGTATAAAGATTGTAGCTTTGTTTCTTCCTTCTCCAAAGGTCATCTCAAGTTTCAGCTTCTTGTCACCTGATTCAAGAGCAGCATAATCATCACTGTCAATGTCAAAAACATATTTTGGATATACGCTCTTGCCGAGCTCTGAGATAACTCTTACCTGTTCCAGGCTGAAATCTCCCTTGTCAATCTTGAATGTAAGTCTGTTCCTTCCATTCTCGTTCAGGTCATCCTCATCAAGCGGAAGTACAATCTCATCATTGTATTCGCAGAACACAGCATCTTTTGACTGAAGCCTGTCGTTCAATCTTATTTCCAGGCTACCTTCTGAATCTATCTCATTGCAATTAAGGATATAGTGAAGATTCACATTCTTGACTTTTTCAGCTTCTTCCATGTTGACAAAGAAAAGCCTTTCTGCCTGTTTCTTTGTCTTGGAATATACTTTTATCAGCTTTATATCTTCAAGAAGATAATAATTAGTCTTATAAAATTCTGAAAGTCCTGGCAGGTCTAATGAAAATTCTAGCTTGTTGTTCTTCTCAAGGAATTCCAATGGAAGATCTATAGGAATATCATCTCCTGTCAAATAACCCTGGTAAATAATCTGCTCGTTAAGCCTTATCGTCATCCTTCCCTTTGAATCGCTTACAAGCATGAAAAGCTTCAGGCCCTTAAGATTTTCACTCTCATCTAGATTGAAGAGAATTATCCTGGATGTATCCTTTAACAGGTTTCTTGAAACTTTTAAACCGCTTACCAGATTAGAAGTTTCAATCTCTTCTTTAGAATATAGCCTTACTGGTTCAAGCTTTGAACTCTGCAAGTTTTTGGAATAAGAATAGACTTTTCCCGGCGATTCTGATAAGATAACTTCAGAACCAGGTCCTAAACCGTCTAGTTCAGAATCAATGCTTTCATTGAGTAAACTGGCCCTTTCACCAGGAGGCAATAATACTACATAGATAAGTATGAACATAGCAATTAAAATTACCAGAACAGAGATTTCCATGCCACCTTGTCCTCTTTTGGACCATAATGAGCTCATATTACAAAAAAATAACACATTTATATATTTAAAGCTTTCCTGTAATGGGTATGAAAGTAATATTCAAGAACATAAAAAATGGAGAATTAAAGTTAAAAGTCGATAATCAGGACGATTTATGGGCATTAAGCCAGATAGTGGAGCCTGAAGACCTTATTACTGGAAAGACAATCAGGAAAATAAAGAAAGGCGATTCTGATACAAAGACATCCATAACAAAGAAGCCTGTAACATTGACAATAGCTGTTGAGAAAGTAGAATTCCATCCTTATTCTGCAAACCTCAGGCTTTCAGGTGTTGTAAGGCAAGGTCCGGAAGATGTTCCTCATGGTTCACACCACACATTTGACATTCAAGAGAATACCATAATCAAGATAATAAAAAAGCATTGGTACAGTTACCAGCTTGAGAAGATTGATGAAGCTACAAAACAGAAGCCCATAGGAGTATTGATCTGCATCTTGGACAGGGAAGAGGCAGGCTTTGCACTTTTGAAGCAATATGGTTATGAATGGCTAAGCAGTTTCAAGGGTAATGTTTCAAAAAAGGCAATGGAAGAGAAAAAAGAATCAAATTTTTATGAAGAGGTTTCAAAACAGATTGATGAATATGTAAAAAGGTATGATCTTGAAAACATAATAGTGGCCTCTCCAGCATTTTGGAAAGAGGACCTAATGAAAGTATTCAAGAAAAAATATCCTGAGCTGTTAAAAAAGATTACACTGGCAACTTGCAGCGACACTGGTAAAACTGGGCTCAATGAAGTCTTGAAGAGGGAAGAAGTAAAGAGTGTAATGCAAAAACAACGCATGGCTAAAGAGCTCAAGGCTGTTGAAAAATTGCTTGCCGAGATTTCCAAGAACGAATTAGCTGCTTATGGTTTTGAGGAAACAAAACAGGCCGCACAGGCGGGAGCCATCGACACCTTGCTGTTGACAGATACCCTGATAAAAAAGCGAAGGCAGCAGGATACATTTGCCGAGCTTGACAGTTTAATGCAGCTTGTTGACAAGTCCAGGGGAAAAATCCTCATAATCTCTTCAGAACATGATGCAGGAAAAGAACTTGAAGGCCTCGGAGGCATAGGAGCCATATTAAGATACAAAATTAATTATTGATTTTTTTGCAAAAACTTATAAATCCCCTGTTGATTTGATGCTTCATGGAATTAATAGATGCTTTAGGACCATTAGATGGAAGATATAGGAAAAAAGTAGAACCATTGGCAGAAATTTTCTCTGAGAAAGGATTGATGAGCTATAGAATCAAGGCTGAAGCCGAGTATTTGATTACCTTGTCAGAGGATCCAGCGATAACTGTCAGAGATTTTTCTAATAAAGAAAAAGGCTTAATAA
>CAZFZD010000050.1:0-7195 GCA_964522895.1 Candidatus Woesearchaeota archaeon
AAGTTTGCCGCCATAAACGGCGCTACCGCAGGAAGTGCGGAAAGTAACGCTCGGGAAGATGAAGGATGCTTTCGTCAATGAACCAAGAACTCTCGCCGTATTCAGTTTAATGGATGCCCTGCAGCTTGCTGCGGCTGGGAGGCTTCACTTTTTCAATTTCATCAGCAGTTTTGCCAACCATTGTCTTATGTAAATCTGTAAGAAAAGCATCATGGCCCAATTCCCGAAGCTTTTCTTTGACTTCAAGCATATTTTCAATAAATTGCATGGATCCGATTATGCCTATTTTCATAATACTCTCTGTAAAATTATATTTTTATAAACTTAACTAATTTAGCGGGCAGAAAAGTATTGCGGATATTTTGGGAAATTATTTGGTCCTAGCGAAAATCCATAACTTTTATAAAGAGGCCATTATTGCTAATTATAAAATGGTAAATAATATTACATCTGAACAAACAGCAAAAATTAGTAGTTTCGTTGAAGGATTGGCAGGAAGAACAAGAGAGATAGCATCAGAATTTCTTAGCATTCCTAACATTCCTGATTCTCAACCAGAATTCTTAGAGCTATATTTCACCTATGGTAAAGAATTAAGTACACTAACAGAACAGCTTGAGAATTTAAGACAAGATTTAAGCGTAAGTTATGATGTGTTTCAATCTGAATTGCAAAAACGACTATATCATTAAATTAGATTAACTTATTTCTTTAAATCTTCACTAAACTTAAATTATTTCGTGGATAGAAGAATTCTCTGTTTTCTACCGGGTCATCCTTGTTTCCTTATGCTTTCCAGAACAAGGTATATACGTCCCCTTGCCAGCTTTGATCTGCGGTATGATGTCTACAGTTGTGATAGTCCCAACGATTCCAGAATCAAATTCAGCCGGACCTATGTTTATGTCTTTGGTTTCAAGACCTTGAAGCCTTTGCCTTAAATCAACTGCTTCTACTTCGCCAGTATCTCCATAAATCCTTATTATGAAAGCGTCAAGCTCCATGCTGGCCTTATTCTCGATTGTAAGGTAAAGCTCGTCACCGCTTTGATAAGCATCATTGACAGTGAATTTGACTTCTTCGCAACCAAGCTTTGATTCAGCAAGTTTCTCTTCTTTTTGCGCTCTCTCTTCAACATAGCCGCTGCTCCATAATATTGTCAATGTGACAATAGAAACTGTAAAACCAACTAGAAGTATTGTGGCTATTAACGGTGATACGCCTTTTTTCATCCTCTTTTTATTAACTCTTTTTTTCATCAGCATTCAATTGTCAGCCTTTTTGCCTTGCAACTGACACTCTCCCCATTAACATTTATTTTTGGGACTACTGTTATAATATCCGGGGTGCCAAGATTATTTAAAGTTATTGAATCCTGCACAATAACAGCGCCTGTATCTTCGATTTTAGTGTTGTCTGCCCAGACTTCCAGGTCATAGATGTTTATGAGCCCTCGATTTTCCACAGTTATTGTTGAACAGTCTTCAGTGTCAACCTTGATTTTAACATCAGCACATTGCATTTTCCTTTCTGATTCACTCATTGCAGATTCAGTCGCTTCTGTAGTTTTGGTTTGCGCCCAAAGTATCATTGTTGTGCCGACACTTATGAACAACGCAATTACTAAAACCCAGCTGAGCCATCCTGCACCTTTTTTATCCATAATTATGCACCCTCATGACAAAGTATCTCTTTTGGAACATGGGTCCTTTCGCTTGTGCAGCTTATTTCCTTTGAGTCAGTTACAATTATCGGAGTGACCTTAACTTTCAGTATTTCAGAATCTCTTGGCATCTCTTCAGTTTCTACTCCGTATCTGGGCATTATGTTTAATTCAAGAGTTTCCGACTCGACTTCCCCGTTAGCAAGATAATAATCCAGCTTAACCTTGTCCATCTTGAACTTGCCAAGATTATAAATTTCAAGTTCGCAATCGCCGTAAAGGAATACCACCTCGTATTTCACATTACTGCATTCGGCAGTATTTTCAAAATGTTCCAATGTTTGGCCAATCTGCCTTTCTGAAGTGCCCTTGTACCATACTGTTACAAAGGTTGCTAATGTTACTACTAGCGTTATCAATAGCACATAGCCTATTATTGCAGATAATCCTAGCCTAGAGTGCATTTTTGCAAGTCTCCTGACCATGCGCAATGACCTCCGTTATCTATGCTGTTTGCTTCGCATTCATCTTCAGCAGTTATCAGCCCGCAGTTCGCCTTGGGCTGCCCGTCAACTGTGACGCAATAAGCTTCGTCAAATTCAGGCTTTTCTTCGCAGTATTGGCTCAGGCTCATCTTGAAGCCTGCGCCTTCAGTTATCAGTTCTCCGCCAGTAAAAACTTTCCTCTGCTCAACTTGGTTCTCCCAGCTGACCAAGAACACCTGCGGCCTGTCCTTGCGAACATCAAACTGGTATGTGACATCATTGATTGTTATATAGATGATATCTATGGTATCACCATAATCTATCACTTCCTCGCATTCGCCAAGCACTTCCTTGGTAGGCATGTTCACGTCTAAAGTGAGCCCGTCAAAACTTACAGATGCCGGCACAGTACTGTAGCATCCTTCCAATGGCTGGTAATAATTGGTGCAATCTTCGTTTGTGCAATAAAAGATTCTGTTCTTCAGGTAATTGCCTATATAGAGCTTGCCTTCATAATCAAAGACATATATCAGCTCAAACTTTTGGTTTTGGGTTTTAGAATAGCTAGTGAAGAGTAATGAGAAATTCTTGAAAGCTTTAGGAATCTTTTCCGGCTCATCATTCAACGAATTGATAAGCTTGGCGCTTTCAGTGGCATAATTTGTTGAAAGATCTTCAAAGTCGCTTTCCACGCTTTCCTGTTCAACCCTGTTGGAGATGGTTACCATGCCATAGATGATTATTGCCATCACCAATGCCACAAGAATGTAAAGCTGACCTCTTTTATTCATATGAAAAGATTAAGATTTGTTGATTTAAATAGCTTTTTGTATTTGTTTATTTGAGATTTTGCTTGGCTTGTGTCTGCAGCCTTTCAGAACTTTCAGGCTTTTTCATAGGTTGCTTCTGCTTTTTTGGCGGCGGTGTCTTTGTCTGCTGCACAGGCTGCTCACTTTGCATTTTCTGTTCAATCTCTTTCCGCTTCGCTTCTACATCTTCCTGGCTTGTCCCTTGTTTCTTACTTTTGTCCTTGAAATATGTTGCCAGTGTCAGGACCAGAAGAAACAGTCCAACTATTCCGCCAGCAATAGCGACTATCCAGCCGCCCTTGACAAGATTGCCCATAAGGTTCCCTGCCATGCCTAAATTAGCTCCGGACTGCGCAAGCTCATCGTTCTGCTTTCCCAGCATCAGCGCAAGGAACAATCCTACGCCTCCGAACATGAACGCAGAGATTATCCATGTTATTTGTGAAGAGAGCTTTTTTGTTCGCTTCTCCTTGGCCTTTTCTTTCTTCATCTCTTCAACGCCCTTTTTTGCTTCAGCTGCCTGGCTTTTTGCCTCATGCAACTTATCTAAAGCATGCGCTGCATTATCAAAATCATAGTTATAGGCTTGGAGCTGCTGGTTAATCTCTACAGTGCTGAAACCTTTTTGGATATAGCTCTTGATCCAGTTCTTCACAGCATCCCTGTTCTGTATCTGTAACTTAGCCTTTTCCATGTTAAGGACAAGGTTTTCAGCCTGCTGGTCAATGCCTGAATCAAAAAGATTCTGTTTCACCTCATTTTGTTCTGCCATTGTAAAATCCTAAGTGGTTAATTATTTTAAACTTATCGCTTCAAGAATGTCCTGCTTGATTTTTGGTATAGGCTGCTCTCCGTCGATTACAGCAATCTTGTCTTTGTAATACTCTATCAATGGTTTTGTCTGTTTCTCATACACTTCAAGCCTGTCTCTTACCACGCTTTCCTTGTCATCAGGCCTTTGTACCAGCTTTACGCCGCAGACATCGCAATGGCCTTCTTTTTCCGGCTTGACATCAATGCCGTATATCTTCTTGCATTTCGGGCATTGCCTCCTGTTGCTCAGCCTCTTTATTATAATCTCTTTTGAAGACTCAATATCAATCACTTTATCAATATCAACAATCTTGTCCAAGGCTTCAGCTTGAGGTATGGTTCTTGGAAAACCGTCAAGGATAAACCCTTGCTTGCAGTCATCCTTGCCAAGCCTTTCCTTGACAAGCTTTATTGTGAGCTCATCTGGCACTAAGTTGCCTTTGCCCCAATATTTTTCCTTGGCTTCTATGCCTACAGGGTTGCCTTCATCAGCCAGCTGTCTGAACATCTCTCCAGTAGAAATATGTGCTATGCCCAGCTCCTTGGAGATTATTTCGGCTTGTGTCCCTTTTCCTGTTCCGGGCGGCCCTAAAAAAATCAAGTTCATTCTTCCACTCTTTTTACTAAGTTAATGCCTGCCTTTTCCCATTCATCCAAAAAGATGTCTGAAGGCACGCTTTTTTCAGAATATAACACGCCGTTATCTTTTATAACATTATTGGCCATCATCCTTGCTACTATAGCAGCAGAATAGCCTGTTGTGCGCTGCATTGCGCTATGCCCATGCACTTCATCATGCTTGTCCACAAGCTCATACTCAACTTTAGTGCCTTTTTTATCTCCCACAGTAACCTTGAGCAATATCATGTCCTTTTCAACCTTGGGCAGGTTGCTTTCAAGTAGCTGTTCAGTAAGCCCTCTTAATGTTGCCTTTTTCAACCGCACCTTGTTATTGCTTAAGAACCTGAGCTCTTTCAGCGCTTTCTCATGCTCTTTGATAATTGATTCAGGAATATTCTCATAGCTAATCTGTTCAGGAACAACTTCCTTGTTCAGCTCCTTATCCTCGAAAAAGCCGTTCTCACTCAACATTCTCATGAACCTGAAATGGCCGGGATATCTTATTGTTTTGTAATCCACATCATCAACAACACCTTCAAGGCTCTTTGTAAGCGTGGAAGATCCGCCAGAAGTGTACGCTGCTTCCATCATTCCGAAACCCTGGAATTCAAGCTGCTCAAGACCGGTAAGCGAATCAACCAGTTCAACTTTCTTCCCTCTTAAGATTTCAGTCGGCTCCTTATACTCGTTTATCAATCCAGAGGCCGAAAACACAATGCCATATTTTAAGGCACCTTTGGGGAATTGGTCAAGGCCGCCCACTCTCAAATGAATGTAATCTGGAACCAAGCCTCTCTTGGCCATCTCTTCATAACCGTTTGCAGCTATGATGCTCACAGCTCCTGGAGCCACGCCCTGGTCAGGCAAGATTTTCACATTATTTTCCCTTGCCCTTTCATCCAGGCTGAACTGTTTCTCGACAATGCTGTTATTGCCTCCAAGGTCACAGAAATGCACTCCCATGTTTATCGCAGTCTTGCTGAGCTCATAATTGTACTTGTAGCTTGCAGCGCCTATAGCAACGTCAAAGTCTTTCATGGCAGCCTGCATCTGATGATAATCTTCAGCATTTGCCCACAGCGCTTTTGCCTTGCTGTTGCAAAGCTTGTCTCTTATGTCCATGGCCTTGTTAGCGAAATAATCCAAAACACCAACCTTTTCTGTATCATCATGTCTCAGAAGGTGAGATGCTATCGCTTCTCCCTGTAATCCTGCTCCGATAACTAGATAATTTGCCATACCTTCCGGAAATTTAGCTTCATTTATAAATCTTTTACTGAAAAATTGCATAAAAGATATAAATCGCGCACATAAAAATCAAACAGGATGTATGAGAAGCCACAAATTAGTTCTTACAATTCATTGATTGCTAACGCAAGCATCATAATCTATACAAGTTATGATACTCTTGAAGATATTGCCACGGAAAGCGGCCTTGAAATAATTACTAATGAGGCTCTTAAATGCACTGAATACGGCATTCTGAACGGCAATGTATTGAACCTCTTTAGAAAATACAAGCTCAATAACTGAAAGATTCATCATTATAATTCTCTGTGTCATAAGCGCAACAGCCATCTTCATGCCACAACACAAAATGTTTTATGCCTGCATCGAGCGCCATTTTGCTGCATATGGTGCAATAAGGCTTGCCAGAGACTTTTAGGTTTCCATTTTCATCTATCCTAGCAAAATAAAGTGTAGAGCCCTGCACCTCACCTGGAAAATTCTTTAAAGCATCCATTATTGCTCTTTGTTCAGCGTGCACGCAGCACGTCTTGTCAGTAACTTTGTTGTCATAATCGCTCTTTTCCTTATGGCACCTTCTCTGCGATTCAAGATTTCCTGGTGGGCTGTTATATCCTTTCCCGATTACCTTCCCATCTTTTACAATGATTGAACCGCACTTTGATCTTTCACATGTAGCTTCTTTTGCAACTTCCGCTGCCTCAAACATCCATTGTTTCATCTTTTGCCTTCCCATTCGTCATAGAACTCTTCCAGGAACTTTTCCATGAACCTGTGCCTGTGCTCAGCCATTTTCTTTCCGGTTTCAGTATTCATTCTGTCTTTTAGCAACAGCAGTTTCTCATAGAAATGGTTTATCGTAGTGCCTTTGTTATTCTTGTATTGTTCACGGGTCATGTTAAGTTTTGGTTTCAGCTCTGGATCATAGAATATCCTGTTCTTATGGCCGCCATAATTAAAGGCTCTTGCAATGCCGATGGCCCCGATGGCATCCAGCCTGTCAGCATCCTGCACCACCTTGAACTCTTTTGAATCAAGGTTCTTTTTCTTGCTGAAAGAGATATATTCGACAATGTCTGTTATGTGCATAATCTTGTCATTATCAATTTTCAGTGAGACAAGAAAATCCCTGGCAATCTTGGCGCCCTTGCCTTCTTCATGAAACTTTGAATCAGCAATGTCGTGCAATAGCGCTGCAAGCTCAACTACAAGCATGTCCACTTCCTCTTCCCGGGCAATATGCTTTGCAAGCTTCCATACCCTGTAGATGTGCCACCAGTCATGCCCGGCTTCTGCCTCTTCAAGCTCTTTTTTGACAAACTCTGCAGTCTTTTTAATTATGTCTTGCATAAGTTCTTGATAGATTGCCTATAATATAAACATTTCCTTATTGCGTTTTGGGTTGAATACCCCGCAGCTTGCTGCGGTTTGCTTAACCACTTGCCACTTGACAAATGCGCGGCGATAGTTTATAAAATATTATGAATATTTCATATTGTGGGGTGATTATGTATTTTAAAGAATTACAAGTTCAGGCTTTATCCATCTAAGAAGCA
>CAZFZD010000051.1:0-6941 GCA_964522895.1 Candidatus Woesearchaeota archaeon
AGCTGCGAAGCTGGCTGAAATCCTCTAGAAATCACTTAGGAATTAGACAGTGCCGAGTAATAACAAGATTTAAATAAACTATTTTATTCTTTATTTCTTATGGATAAAAGAGGGCAAGTTACTGTATTTATCATATTAGGCATCTTTCTTTTGGCTGCGGTAATAGTTGGCCTAGTGATTTCTAATGCGTTCACAAAAGGGGCTGCGGAAGAACAGTTTGATGAATCTGCATCTTTCTCAAAGCAAGTGGATTTTGTACAAGAGCACGTGGATGAATGTGTTGAAGAGAAGTTAACTGAAGCCATACCTTATTTTGCAAACAAGAACATTGAATCTGTAGAAGAATACAAGGATGCAGTTTCAACTTTTGTCAAGCAAAGGATGGATTCATGCCTGCGGTTTGAACAATTTGAAGGGCTTGAGATTGATGCTGAGGATGAAAAGAGCGTAAAGATAGCCATGGACGAAAAGAAAACATTGTTGAGCGCTTTAGTCAAGTTTGACCTTACAATCAATAAAGAGGACAGCAGCGAAACCTTGTCAGAATTTTATGCAGAAAAATCGCTGATAGGTGAAAAATGAACAAAAAGATAATCCTGGGCATAATTGCATTTTTACTACTGGGATTAATATTTGTTGTTGCACAGGAACAGAAAAGTTTCGAATACCGGGTAATACTTAACTGCAAGATGGAAGGCCATTCTGACGAAGTATGCGATATCCTTGTAGGCAACATGTTCGAGATTTCATTGAAGGAAGGCGAGGAACAGTTAAGGTCCTATGTTGTTTTTCCTGAAGATTTTGAAGAGCAGCTGGACATGAGAAGCTATCCGAGAGAGCTTGTGAACTGCGAGGATCCTACGCAGATTACTGTTGCTAAATTAGTTGACGGCTCATGGCAAGCTGTAACTGAACGCATACCTAAAATAGAGCAGATGGAAGGCTCGGGCTTGCAGGTTGAAGTGCTTATAGAGGAAGAAGGCATCTATGGTGTTGTTCAGGAAAGTGTTGGCATTCATAAGCAGCTAAGCGCTGCCGGGATTGACACGGGCCAGGACCGTTGCATGCCTCTTGATTGTGGAGACTTCAAGGCATATAGCACTGACCCTTACAGCGGACAGGTTGAAGCAGGAAACAGCATAAGCTTCAAGTTCTGTGACATGGTGCCCGGGTGCCAGGCAGGGGCCGATGAAAGCTGCAGCAGTGCTTGTTTAGAAGGATCTGACCCGAACTGCCCTGCATTGTGCACTAATGAGCCAGGAGATTGCTGTGATCCCAGCTTGGATAATGTTTGTGATGAAGACTGCTGGATAAACAAGACTACTCTTTTTGGTGAAAAAGTAATATATGATGCAGTCGATCCTGACTGCCTGAAAGGAAGCTATGTTGAAAATTATGTTGAACTTGATGAATATGAAGAGCTTGAAAATCATGATGATTTTGAGCCTATTGAAATCACTGGAATGGTAAGGCAAGGAAGGTCTGATTTCGGCCATACTCCTTGGACGCCTTTTGAAAAGATGTTTGATGAAAAAAATCCAAAACTGCTTGAAGGTCCGATAAGATTCACAATCACCAATAAAGAATCAGAAGGAGTCTGGTTCAGGGATTTCACATATATAGATCTGCAGGGCGAGGAACATAAGCTGTTTCCGCTGCATCCCATGCCTCTGGAAAGGGGGGCAATAGATAAATCCGGATTTTCTGTTGGAGAAATATTTGTTGAGAATGCAGATAAAAAAGACATGCAGGAAATCATGATTGCCTATCCGCACCTATTCTTCCTGACGCAAAAAGATTCTGAAGTTGATGGAGGTAAGGGCAAAATCCAGTTTGAGTTGCCACCTACAGGAGTGAAAGGGATAAAGTTCTTTGCTGCTTCTGATGAAGATACTGTAAGGACTGAGTTCAAGGTAAGCATTGGTGCAAGGAAAGGTAACGGCGATACAGACGGAGACGGCTATGATAATTATATTGACTGCCATGATGCAAACCCCAGCATACATCCTGGAGCGCAAGAGCTTTGCAATCAGCTGGATGATGATTGCGATTCTTTTCATCTCTATGATAAGATGATGGATAAGACTGCTGAACAGATTGAAACACTTACAGGAGAAGATCCTTGGAGAGACAGTGCTAACTGGGAATATGAGAAGAGAGTTAGTGAGCATTACCTTATGCCTTGTGATGGTTTTATTCAATTTAGAAAGATAAAAGCGCCAAGCTTTTTAGAAGTCTGGAAAAAAGAGGAATGCTCTTCAACAGATTCTTTTGTTTCCTGTGATGCTGCAGGAGCAAACGGTATTTGGAACAGTTATTATGCTACTCTCGCATATGGTGGACGAACAGAATCAGGATATACTGGCGGAGTACATATGGAGCAATTTGGTTCGGGAATAAGCTGCCACGGCTGGAACAGACTGGGATTGGCGTGTGGTGGCTGCGGTGAAGAAGAACCATGCCATTGTGTTATAGGGTCTCATTCTTCTTGCCAGATTGGAGCATTGCCAAGCCTTGATGCTTGTGATGCTGATGCTAAAAGTTTAGGAAAATATCGAGTGAATCTGGGTAATCTAATAGAAAATTCCCAAGCAAAATTTAATTATTGGAAATCAGGAAAAGAGATTATTTCAGAATGGAATGATTATGCTGGAGATGGACAAATTCCTGAATATAATGTTTTAGATGAGATTAATACTCCAGAAAATAGAGTAGAATTGAATAAAGGAGAGATGCTTTGGGGTCATGCTTGGAAAGGATGCCCTCATTGTCACTCTGGTATCGATAGTGACAGTCCTGGTTGGAGCTCTTCGGATTGTGACAAGGGAAAGATAGCTTTTGACATATACTGCTATCCTGAAAAAATTATTGATGAAAAAAGTAAAGATTATAATGATTATGTTGACGAGGGTGTTGAAAACTGCCAGCAGAAAGAGATAGAAGATACTGTAGTGCATGTCTGTTCAACTGAATGGTTTGACTTTGACAAGAAGGAATGCATGGATGAAACTTTATGCTCCTTTACATCAAAAAACTATAGCGGTGGCTGCGAATATCTCACACAAGAACCTGAATTGCAAAAAGAGTTTTACACTTATGTCTGCAAAGAAGGAGAGGAATGCTACCTTTTCTATAAAGAGAATTTTGATGTTTGCACTCAAACAGAAGTCTGCGACCATAACCTTAACATTGATTCTGATTGCGACGGGCTAAGACCTTACGAGCCCACCTGTGACAATCCTGAAGCCCTGACTGATTTAAGCATCCAATGCAAAGGGGATCCGAGAAAACCGAAAGATCCTGACTGTGAAGGCAAGGCACAAACTGGCACATGCAACTTGGAAGACAAGACATGGTTTGACGGAGAAGAGTGGGTGGCTGAAAGCTACTGCTTGCAATGCGGTGACCAGGATTCTACTTGCCAAAAACTCTGTGAAGAAGATGAAGCTTCCTGCGAAGGCGGATGCTGGCAGGACGCATGCGATATCTCTGCAAACAAATGGTGCAATGAGGGCGCATGGACTGATGCAAACTATTGCGAGAAGTGCGGAACATCTGATTATGATTGCTATAGCAGCGTTGGCAAGAACTGTGAAACCGGCGCTTGCGAGATTGTTGAAAACAGGAGCTGCTTCATGGGCTCATGGGTCAAGACTGACACTTTCGGCGATTATTGCGAATCGCAAAGGTGCAACTCAAAAGATTCAGACTGCAATGTTGAATGCGAAGAAGGTACGTGCGACATACATGGAAACCAATATTGCCTCAATGGGCAATGGACAAGCCAAGACTATTGCCAACATTGCGGAGCACAGGATTATGATTGCGGTAGCATTGCATGTACTGAAGGCACTTGTGATTATCTTGAAAAGAAAGTCTGCCAAAGCGGTTCATGGATTGCTCCCACGAAAGATAATTATTGCTGGACTTGGAACTGTGCAGAAGTGGACAAGGACTATTGTACCGGCTGTATAGTTACTGAAGGACAGGAAGAGGCAGAGACAAACTGCTTTGACGGCATAGACAATGATTGCGACGGCTATACTGATTGCAGGGACCCAGATTGTGCAGACTTGCCTGAATGTTCAATGCCACCTTGCACGCCCGGAACAGAACAGAGCTGCGGCACCAATGTAGGATGGTGCGAACTTGGAACACAAACCTGCCAGGATAACGGCCAATGGGGAGAATGTCTGGGCAACAAATTGCCTGAAACCGAAATCTGCAACAGCGTGGATGATGACTGTGATGGCAGCATTGATGAAGGCTGTATGTGTGCTGATGGTGAAACAAGATTGTGCGGCCAGGAACTTGGTTCATGCTCCATGGGTATACAGAATTGTGTTGATGGGCAATGGGGACTCTGTTTCGGATCAAGCTTTGCTTTGCCAGAGGCAGAAGTATGTGATGGGGTAGACAATGATTGTGATGGCAGCATTGATGAAGGCTGCGGATGCATTGTCGGAGAAACACAGGAATGCGGAACCGACGTAGGTATTTGTGAAATCGGAACACAGACATGTATGGATGACGGACATTGGGGTCCGTGCAAGAACGGCACCATGCCATTGCCAGAGATTTGCGGTGACGGGCTTGACAATGACTGTGATGGTTTTACTGACAAAGAAGATGATGCGTGCAGCGTAACAGAAAGCTTGGCCCCTACTTGTTTTGACGGAATAAAGAACCAGAATGAAGAGCAAGTTGATTGCGGCGGAGAATGCGCTCCTTGTAGCCAGACAACATGTAATGACAGGAAAAAAAATGGTAATGAAGAAGGAATAGACTGCGGAGGGGATTGCCCGCCTTGCACTGACGAGATAGATTCAAAGATGGGAATGAATGATGAAAGCGATTATGAGGAGGATACGGAATTTTTCATGCAGTGCGGTGACGGAATCTGTGATGAGGGAGAAGATTGCCCTGCAGATTGTGAAGAAGGAAGTTCTATCATGAGCTGGATAATCCCCATCTTGATATTCCTTGCATTGATTGGAGGCGGATTTTTTGCATACAAGAAAGGCCTGATAAAGATAAAAGGCAAGGATTCCGGTTCCAAAAAAGTTCCAAGGTTCAAGCCTAAGAAAAACCAGTTCAGCCAACCGATGTTCAAGCAAAGACCTTCTGGAAAAAAGAAAAAATACAAATCAAAACAAGAGCAAGCATTGGAAAAATCCATGAAAGAACATAAGGATATCTTAAAGAAATGACCTTATGACAGCTAAAGGAGCATCTGTCCTTATGCCTTCAGGCTTGAAATGTGTCCTTGAAGCATTATATCCTTTCGCTTTTAATTTATCTATCAATTTTTCAATCCTTGGAGCAGGCTTTTCAAAAATCTTTGCCATCTTATGCGTGTCATAGAAACCGAAAGCATCAAAACTGCTCTCTTCCTTCAGATGCTTGATAAGCTCAAAGTCTTTTGTCAATGTTTTGTCCCATAATCTCCCCAGCCATAAAGGGCCTGCATGAAGCATATCATTACCGCAACAGCTCTCTTTCTTTATTTCATGTAATGTCTTTCTTTTCAGGCATTTGGGGCAGTAAAGCATATAGCCTATGTTGCTGCTTATTTCCTCGTCAGTCGATTGGAGATATGTGCGCAGATAATGATTAGAACTATGGGAAAATATAGGAACAAGGCTTATGTTTTTCTTCAATGCTGACAACTGGGCAGAGGCAATCATTATTCTCAATCCTATCTCCTTCTCAAAGCCGCATTTGAGCGGTCTGGAGCCATATTTTCTTTGGCATGCCTTGACATATCTTCCGCACAGGCATGAGGTGTCGGTGGCTGTAAGCGCCAATATGGACGATTTGTGCAAAGCATCTAGCGCATCTGGAACATAAGGTGCAGGAGGGCCGAAAGGATCTATGTCCACATAATCATATTTGCTGTTACGCAACAACACCTGGGCATGCTCGCTCGTAACTTTTACCTTATCTTCAACCTTGTTGAGCTTGACATTCTTCTCTAATACAGATATTACGTTAAGGTTTGCCTCATTAGCCGTTATATTCTTAGAATCTGTCTCCAATGCCAATCTTATTGCTCTTACCCCGCTGGCCGCCATTGCTTCACAAATGGTCTTGGGTTTGAGCTTCTTTACAATGTAAATGCAGATGTCCCTGTTAAGCTTCATTGCCGGATTATAGAATACTTCAAGCTTAGATGATATTGTGCCTTTTGCAGCATAAAATTTCGCCTTTCCTTCCTTGAAGAGCTCTAGCATACAAATGTTTTGATAACTGCTCTTTAAATTATTTTCCAAACCTTCTGTGCCTGTTTTCAACTTCATCAATGGCTTTCTTCAGGTCCTCTTTGGTAAATTCTGGCCAGAGCTTGTCCAAAAAATAAAGCTCAGAATAAGCCAGCTGCCAGAGGATAAAATTTGAAAGGCGCTTTTCTCCGCCAGGCCTGATCAATAAATCCGGCTCAGATTTAAGATATAAGTAATCATTGAACTTCTCTTCAGTCAATTGCGATGGTTCGATGTTATCTTTTAATATTTTTTTAACAGCTTCAATAATTTCCATCCTTGAACCATATGCTATAGCAAAGTTAACTATGAGTTTTGTATTATTCTTTGTCTGCCTCATCAAATCTTTGGCAGCATCCCTCACATCATTAGGTAGCAATGAAAGTTTTCCTACAAAATTAAGCTTTATTCCTTTCTCTAAAAAATCCTTGTTCCTGTTCAATTTCTTAAAAAATTTCAAGAAAAGTTCCATGAGCTTATCGACTTCTTTTTTGGTCCTTTTGAAATTTTCAGTTGAAAAACAATATAATGTCAGCTCTTTTAATCCTAATTCCCTGCTCCAACCCAAAAGGTCCTGAAGAGTCTTTGCTCCTGCGGCATGGCCTTCCCATGGCAGCTTGCCGCGTTTTTTTGCATAACGCCTGTTCCCGTCGAGAATTATGGCCAAATGATTTATCATAA
>CAZFZD010000052.1:0-6830 GCA_964522895.1 Candidatus Woesearchaeota archaeon
GCTTTTATCGGCAAGCTCCTTAATTTCTCGCTTACCACTTCAGCAATCCTTTCCAGTTTGACCTCCTCAGGCAATCTTTTCACAAACAAATTGTAACTTATGTCTGCATACATTGTTTCACCCCCAATACAAGAAATAAGCCAATAACCTATTATAAAGCATATGCGGGCACTTGTCACATGGCAAGTGGTTAGCTGCTAGAAATTTTAGAAACCCTTCCGCCAGATTTAGGCATGAAACATTCTTCTATCTTGATTAAGCCAGCTTCTTCCAAGGCTTTAATTTTTCTATGGAATGTCCGGTAAGATTTATTCTCTTTATCTTTATAGATTTCATAAAGCTGCTTGCTTGTCTTTTCCTCATTTTCTTTTACAAGCTCAAGTATCTTCTGTTCCTCTTCACTCACTTCATGCTTCTCCTTGCACTTGAAATCGCAAACTTTATCTATTGCATTTTCAGCATGCTCTTTTTTTATCTTTCTTGAAGCTTCTTTTTCAGCAATGTTTCCAGCTTCCCTTAAAAGAAAAAGCCCCATCCTAAGGTCTTTCTTATTGATAACCAATTCTGTTATCTTTTCAAAAGCTTCATCATCCCAGACCCCTTCGACAAAAGCGTTTTCAGCTCTCTGCTTGAGTATCTTAGAAGTCTCTACAGCAGAGTAAGGCTTGAACTCAATTGTTTCAGGAACCAATCTGGATCTTAGCCTGTCATCAAGGTTTGCCAACCAATCCTTTTCATTCGTAACAAGCAAAAGGCATTTCCTGTTCAAATCTTCAAGCAACTGGTAGATTACCTGTTTTGAATCAAGCTTGTCAACTTCATCAAGCACTATTACCGCACCAGTCTTGTTTATTATTCTTGCGACTTCCTTGAAAAGCTCGTCAGTGTTCTTGTTATGTGTCCATTTGTAATCCAGTTGTGAACTAATTTCTAATAGAATTTTATGTGCTGTATCCTTTTTCCAGCAGTTTATGTATAATGGCTTAACCTTTTCATCCAGACCTTTCTCTTCCATCTCCCTCAGGACCCACTTGGTCGCAGCGGTCTTTCCTATGCCTGGCTTTCCTGTGATAAGGAGGTTCTTGCCCAGCCTTCCTGCCAAAAGCAATTGGATGCACTCTGCAATGTATTGCTGCTGGTTTTCCCTGAACGGCAACAGCTTAGGCAAGTAGTCATAGTCAAGAGCCATCTCATTAGAGAAAAGCGATTCTTCTGCTGACAAAATGTTATCAAACAAACTTGGCATGAATCTAATAAGATAAGGTAGCTTTTTAACAATTTCTATACTTGAAACAATAAATTTCCGGAATTAGCATAATTTAGTGGTTATTTTATTCAGAAATCTTATAAATTTGAGTTGGCTAGATTATATGATGTTCAAACTGTTAAAGGGGTTAGTGTTAAGCTCATTTCTTGCTTTTTCATGCGCACCGTTAGAACCAGAGGGCCAAAAGGCAAAGCATGATGCTGACGGAAAAATTTCTGTCCAGGAACATAACAGCATAAAAAGATTGTTTGAGTCCAAGGAAGGCGTCCAGTATTATGACAGTACCACAAGGGCATTTGTAAATGATGTTGATTTATATCTCAAGCAGGAGTTTTCAGATGAAGGTTTAAGTCTTAGGGGCATAACTGATGGCCTGCACATTTATCTTACTGAGAACAATCAAGGACTTGCGAAAAAATACAAGGAAGTGTACTTGTCTAAGATGCCAAGAAGCTTCAATGCTTTTTACGGGCTCAACAAGACAATTTATATGAGCAAGAATACGTCAAGCGACGATATAGCCTTGACTCCCAACATCTCTTTAAAAAAATTTTATGAGCTTTTTTTCCATGAGCTTGGGCACCATAATAGGTACCAGACAAACGAGTATGGTTCTAAAGCAAATGAATCCTATGCGCAAATGAAGCTTTACAATCTAAACCGAAAACTGGGGAAGCAAACTATAATCGGCTCATTGTGTTTCTTGCCGGATAAAAGTGCTGACCAGTATTTTGAAGAGTATGATTATGGCTGCATGAATTACATTGTACAGGCTAACAAGTTTGGCGGCAATCTTGAGAAAGGCCTTGACCATGTTCTTACAGCGCCTCTTGACACTATGGAGAAAGACTTGGAATCCGTGCTTGAGGCCCATTCATCAATAAGCGATGCTTATCTTTCCGAATTTCAGAAGCTTATTTTTTCTCAAGGATTCAGGAAAAGCTTTGACGATCTTGATAAGAATGAGTTTAGCGAGATGCGGGATTTTCTTCAAGCTTACATGTGCTTTGTTACTGCCAGATGGAACGAGAAAGAGAGCATCGGCAATAAGCACTTATTCCATAAGGCCTTGGATTATTCAGAAAGCTTTCTTGAAAATTATGAAGGGGTTTATTTCAAGGGCCACCTTGTCTCCTGGATAACTGATTATTATTCTTCAAAAAAGGATCCAGTATTGGAAGACATAGATTTCTTTTCAAACATCGGTCCAGGCATTGAAGGCCTTGAAGAGAAGCTATGGGAAAATTACAGGCTTAACATGAAAGTTATTAATTTCAACAAGGATTTCCCTTGCGACTATGAGTTTTCAAAATGTACTAAGACATTAGCTTCAAAAAGGGAAAAGCACATGGCGGCATATTTTGACATACTGAGATTCCATAAGGATTATGTGGACATAGGAATTCCAAGAGAAGAACTCATATCATTGGGCACAGAATTTGTTGACAAGTTCTATCCTTCAAGGGACTTTGATTTCAATAAACATTCGTTCAATATATCCTATAGAGGCCTCTACATAGCATACTATACTGCATTGCTCCTTAGGGACAGCATGCAGGGAATTGATGATAAGCAAGAGTATGTTGAGACTTGCAATCTTGCAAAGGAATATTTTGGGTATGCTCAGCAGGGTTCTTGCGTATATGCTCGTGGTGAAAATCTTGAAAAGTGCAGGGAAGCTGTGAAAGAGAACATATTTGACTTGGCTTCTGAAGAGATAGACAAGTTAGATTGTCATTATTAGTAAGTAGTTACAAAAACAAAACTTTTATAAAGGAGTATCTCATAATATTTTTTAATAAAAAATGATAAAGTGGCTTAAATCAGGATTGTGCAAGTTTGGATTCATGATGAGCATGCTTGGCGCAGGCACAATGGGGCAAGGCTGTGAGTTTTTGGTTCCAGAAGGCCAATTGGTAAAGATTGAGGCAGATGGTGTCATATCTGAACAGGAAGAAGCTGAAATGATAGGCATCATGGAAAAAGAGCATAAGGTCACAAGACATGACAAAGACGGAAACCCTTATGAGATTACAGACAGAGTAGGTGTTATGAAGTTTGAGGGGCCTGTCCAGATGCTGATAAATGATACTGATGTCTATTTCAATAACGAATTTGAAGAGAGAGGACTTTATAGGGAAGGCATTGACAATTCTTTGCATTTCTACATGCCTAAAGATGATCAAGAGTTCAAGAAGAAATATAAGAAAACACATGCGAATCTTGATGAGGCTCCGTCATATTCTTCAGCTTTCTATTCAGGAGCAAACCATACAATCTATATTCCTAAAGGGAGGCTTCTAGATAGCTTTTATACTACTATGCATCACGAGATAGGACATAGCCTGCGTATAAGCGATGAAGAGTTTCCTGCAATGGCAAATGAGAATTATGCAAGGCTTAAGACTTATGCGCTTAACCAAACATTGGGTTCTCGTTTACTTTTGCGTTCAATCGACTGGATGCCAAGAAAAGCTACAGAAGATTGGGAAGATGGCTATGAACATAATTATGACATGGCAACTTTAGCATTCCTGTATCAGGCAAACAAGGAAAACGGCAGCTTGGAAGAAGCTGTGCATCACATGCTCAATGTTCCTGAAGCTCCTTTTGCAAAAGAAGTCAGGAAGGAACTTGAAAAATATGATGATATGAGGAATGCACAGATGGATCTTTTTGAGAGGCTTTTGGAGAAGCCCGGATTCAGGGAAAGCTATGATGACATCAGCGATGAGAAATTTGATGAGATGAAGAATTTTCTTAAGACTTATAATGCTGTTTTGCCAGCATTGTTTGACAAACATGATAGGTTTTATGCAGAAATCAATGACGAGCTTACTGATGAACTCAGCCAAAAGCTCGATAATCCTGAACTGGTAAAAAAGGCTATTGAAAGTTCAGAAGCTTTTCTGAAAACTAATGAAGATCCATTCTTCAAAGTAGCCATAGTACAGCCATATACAGAATTATTGGCATTAAAGAAAGACAAGATACTTACTTCATTATATGAACATGCAACAACTGAAAACCATAAGCAGGCTTATGACATCTCTAAAAAGATTATAGAAATCAACAAAGATTATCCTTGTGAATATGATTTTAAGACTTGTCCACGTTCAGTTAGTGAAGTGAGGGCCAGGCATGTCCAGGCTTACTATCATCTTTTGAATTATACATTCTGGCTTCATGATGCAGGAGTTATTGATATAGATGATTCAATTGCTGCTGGTGAAGAATTTGTTGATAAGTTTTATACTGATGGAAATTTCGGATTCTTTGAACAGACTGACAGGGACGGATTTTTGACGCCTGTTGCAACTTATGGCCCATTGGTCACATGGTCAACCGCTTTTGCATACTTGAGAAAGATGACTGCTTCAGAGGATTATCCTGAATACCTAAAGAACTGCAGGAAAGCTAAGGAATTCTTTGAATATTCAAAATTGGGTTCATGCGGAATCATCGAAGATGAAGCAAAAAGGGAGAAATGCAGGGAAGACTTGAATGCGCATCTCTATGAAGGCGCTAAAGATCAGATAGAGAACCTTTCGCATTGCCGCTAAATCTCAATCATCTCATTATCTTTTGTTGCGACAAGCCTTATGCCTGCGCCAGTCTTTATGATGGCTGACAATAGGGCCATATGCTCCTTGCCAGTGCCAGAATAGAAATTCAATCCTACTTCAAGCTTTAGCTTGTCCTTAAGCTCTTCGTAAATAGTATTAGAGATTGTTTTCATGTCCTGCATGTTGTCTATTATTATGAAATTGACCTTTTTTTCTGCCCTGAATTTTTGCGCTCCAAAAAGGTTAGTTACAATGTATATGTTTTCCCATTCCTCTGCTTTTATAAGGTTGAGGACTTCTGTCCAGGTTCCCTTTCCTGTTGACACTAATGCCACCAAATCAGTCATATTGTTATTAATGGGGAAAGGCTTAATAAGTTTTATTGCCGCATGCTTGGATATCTTTCAGGCATTATGGAATTTCTGAAACGAAAGCTTTATAAATAAGTAATACCCAACCAGTAGTAACAACTTGGAGGAAAAATGATAGTATCAGAAAATTTATTGAAAAAACTCAGGCAAACATTCGATTTAAATATTTACGAAGTCAAGATATGGACTGCATTACTCTCTAAAGGCGTTTCTTCAGCAGGAGAGCTTGCTGACATAAGCGGAGTCCCAAGATCAAGAAGCTATGATGTTCTTGAAACATTGGAGAAGAAGGGATTTGTTGTCATGAAACTTGGAAAGCCGATAAAATATTTGGCAGTACATCCTGAAGAGGTAATCTCAAGGATAAAATCCAATATCAAGAGCAAGGCTGAAGAGCATGTCAATGAACTGAAAAAAGTGAATGCTTCTGACATTTATAATGAATTGGAATTGCTTTACAAGCAAGGCATTGAAAAGGTAGAGCCTACAGACATGTCCGGACTTTTGAAAGGAAGGAAAAATCTGAATGATCATTTGAAAAGCATGATAAACAATGCACAAGAATCTGTTGTTCTGGTAACCACAAAGCCAGGAGTTTTCAGGAAAGCTGACGCTCTAAAGACTGCCTTGAAAAGGGCAAAGGAAAGAGGAGTAAGCATAAAGCTTGCAGCCCCTATAGATTCCAAGGAAGAGCTTCCAAAGGAATTCTTGAAATTGGCTGACGTGAAGCATTATAATGGTCAAAAAACAAGGTTTGTCATAGTTGATGATAATCAGCTTGTATTCATGACATCTGATGATGACGAGGTTCATGAGGCGTATGACAGTGCAGTATGGATTAAGACTCCGTTCTTTGCAAGCGCTTTCAAGCAGATGTTCGAAAACACATGGCAAGATCTTAAAAAGCTTTAATTTTTTAATCTTTTAAAATGCTTTATGATTATCTTGATGAAATAAACCGCGTAGGTTCTGCTTCGATTGAAGAGATTTTACAAAAGAGAAGATTGCGCCATAAGCTTATAAGAATGGAGAATTCTAATCTAAAAATAAATAATCTTGAAAAAGCTATGAAAGATTATTCTAATAATTTTCCATTAGTGCCTAAGGACTTAATAATGAAAGCTCTTGAGGATTACCAGAAATAGTTTCTTTTTATTTCTAATTTGCCTTTTTCACCATCAAGATAGAAATCATAATCATTCTTTATCGGAGCGTCAAACTCTATTTTTTCCATGTTATCATCTAGCTTCACGCTGATGTTGAGTTCTGGAATACTGAAAGAATCCTTGCCTCTTACATTCAATATTATATAATCTTTCTCTTCAGCTTCGATAACATTCCTGTTAAGGCCTTCTGTTCCTGCTGATAATTCGAAATGTTTCACATGGTCTGCGTCCAATATCCTTAATTTCACTATTGCAGTTGTTGATGATGTTGCCAAGTTCAGTTCCTCAGTTTCTGGAATCTCATAGCTCAGCACTTTTCCAAGACAGAGTGCCGGGACCAAGAGCATCAGCAGCAGTATAAGCAAAATGCGTTTCATATGTTCTAATAAGTGAGAAGACTTTTTATGCTTTTTGTAAGCTTTAAAGCTGATTAAAGCTTTAGATTTAGTAACCTTTAAAA
>CAZFZD010000053.1:0-6276 GCA_964522895.1 Candidatus Woesearchaeota archaeon
CAAGTCAAGCTGACTTAAATTATTTACTGAAATCAGCTGAAAAGGCCAGAGAACGCAACCTTTTTAAAGTATTCAACTATACTATAAGAGAATGGCAGACAATAAAATCTCAATGCCCTCCAGTGGCGGAGGAATAATGAGGTATTTCGATGAATACAAGAGCAAAATCGAAATTCCGCCAACCTATTTCGTAATAACTATAATACTTATCAGCATATTTATCATAATGCTGCATCACATAAACCCATTAGGATAATAAAAATGATGCCTAACCTAAACCCAAAAATGATGAAGATGGCCATGAAAAAGATGGGCATCAAGCAGGAAGAGATAGAAGCAAATGAAGTCATAATCAAGGGAAATAACGCTGATTTGATAATCAAGAATCCGCAGGTGTTAAAAGTGAACATGGGCGGTGAAGACAGTTTTCAGATTACAGGCAGTGTTGAGGAAGTAAGTTTCAAGGAAGAAGATATAAAGACTGTCTGTGAGCAGGCTAATGTCTCTGAAGAAAAGGCAAAAGAGATGCTTGAAGAGACTAATGGAGACTTGGCTGAAGCAATAATGAAATTAACGCAAGAATAATTATGGAGAAATTAAAATCTTTTGTCAGTGAAGCTAATGCTGCCTTACACAAGGCTGACCATTTGGCATATGTTACCTATCCACAGGTGAAAGACGCAAAATTGCTCTATACAATCGCACAAAACCTTTATGTAGCACTTCATAACGGCATGGAAGCGTTGCTGCATTATGAAAGGCTGTACAAGAGAATCCCATTTATGAAAGGGGATTTTGAACAGGAACTGCAACTGTTCAAGGATCGCATCACAAGATATAACATTGACAGGGAATATGTACTGTTATTGCAGGACCTGAAAAAGGTCGTGGAAACAAAAAAGAAAGGCCCAATAGATTTCATAAGAAAAGACAAGTTCGTAATCTGTTCAGATGATTACAGCATGGAAATCCTGAACATTCAAAAGATTAAGAACCATCTTTCAGAAGTCAAGGGCTATTTAGATAAAATCAACAGGACGGTAAGGTTAAGATAATGGACGGCTATGATGCAAAAGATGAACTGAAACGTGTTGACCATCTCATATTTGTCACGCTAAAATACACAAGGACTGTAGACATTATAAGAAATGTGCTTCAAAGATTGATTAGTGCAATAGATTATCAGATAACTGATATACTTGAACATTACAAAGAAGAGGACAAGATTGACAAGATACCTACTGTAGCTTTGGTAAGATGCAGGAAGATTGAAGAAATATTTCCAAAAAACAAAGAAGTCAAGGACATTATAGATTTTTACAGCAAGCTAAGAAGGATAGTGAATTCTGATTTCAAGAAAAAGGAAGAATACAGGAAAAATGTCGCATTAGTCACTCCAAGGCTTGAAGTAGATATAACTAAGCTAAAGCTATTTGCTGAAAAAACAAAAAATTATATATATTATCTTGAAGGACTTATAGAATAACAATGACAAAGTATATAGCGATTCTTGCTGGAAAAGGAGGCACTGGAAAGACTACGACTTCTGTTAACCTGGGTGCTGCACTAAGTTACTTTGGAAAGGATGTAATAATTGTTGATGCGAACCTTACTACTCCGAATGTAGGAATTCATCTGGGAGTCCCTGTAGTGCCGATACATTTACATCATGTGCTTCAAGGGAAGAACGAGATAAATGAGGCAGTATATGTTCATCCTGCTGGTCCGAAGATTGTTCCCGGGAGCATCGCAATGAGCGATCTTTATGCTACAAACCCAGAAAAATTAGGAGAGACATTAAAGAAGCTTAAAAAATTGAAACCTGATTTTGTGATACTTGACGGCGCAGCAGGCTTAGGCAGGGAAGCGTTGAATGCTTTAGGAGCTGTTGATGAGCTGTTGATAGTCACTAATGCTGAACTGCCGGCAATAACTGATGCACTGAAAACCATCAATCTGGCTGAGGAATACAAGAAAGAAGTTTTGGGAATAGTGCTAACTAAAACAGGCCAAAGCAAGTCAGAAGTGAATGTGAAAAGCATTGAAGGTATGCTGGAAAAACCGATAATCTCCATAATCCCGCATGACGAAGCAGTGAAGCACGCATTGAAAATGAAAGATGCAGTTGTTTTCACACATCCAAGATCAAAGGCTGCAGTAAATTACAAGAAGCTCGCATCAGCACTGATAGGACAGGATTATGTTGAAGATTACGGAGAGAAGAAACTAAAGCAGGGCTTCTTCAGAAACTTATTGAAAAAATTCGGAATCTAATGTCTTTCATTCACATAAATCTCGCCAAAATGTTCCGGCTGTTCTAAATTAATCTTATCCTGATTGTCAAGATGAAGCAGAGGCATCAGTGTGAATATCTTCTCATCCCTGCCGGACTTGCCTTCGGGAAGTAGTTTTGAAAAGGTCACCTGCTCCTTTTTCTGGAAAAGACTTTTTATCTTTGAAAAGATGTCTGTTATCAGTTCAGTAAGGTTGACTTTCTTCTCTGGAACATCAGGGATATCATGATCAAGAAAACGCCTTTTTCTCATTACCCTTCTCTTGTTTATGTTTAGTGCGCGCTCAAGCGCTCCAACCAAATCCTGGACAGAAACTCTTCTCTTCCTTGCCTGTGGAGTCTTTATGCACAATGGAGGGATATCTGGTTCAGGCTTCTCATAAAAGTCCATGTCCATATCTTCAACAAGCTCTTCTGATTGAGGGAAAAGGATGTTGTCAAAATTGGCGATGTCGCTGTGCACCAGTTTCTCTGACTTTATCTTAACCAGCAATGCTGCCGCAAACAATACTTTTCCGTTAAGATGAAAATTTATGTCCTGCAATTCTTTTACAATCTCAAGAAATTTTTTTGAAAGTTTAGAAATGTCAATATCCCAAGGATCCATCTCCTCAGATCTGATAAGATTATAGATTATGTCCTGCCAGGTAACTTCTCCCTGCTCTGTCAGGATTTTCAGAATCTTTTCATGGTGCATGTTATTTAAGCTTGATTTTTTATATATAAATATGTCGCTAGCAGCCTAAGAATTATAAATGCTTTTTGGTGAAAACGCCTGCGGCAGGATTCGAACCTGCATATCCAAAGGAAACTGGTTTTCGAGACCAGCGCACTACCAGGTTATGCGACACAGGCATAAGCATTCTTAGAAATCTAATATTTATATGGATTTTGGATAAAAAAATGGATCCTGAGGGATTCGAACCCTCGACCTACTGGTTAAGAGCCAGTTGCGCTAACCAGACTACGCTAAGGATCCAGTAGTTAAAAATTAGATAAAGAAGGACTTTATAAAGTTTTAGTTTGAAGGAACAAAAAGATTATTAATACGTTATTACAATATTATCTTATGGAAATCCTGATTTCAGTACTCTTAATAGCATTAGTATTGCAGTTCGTTGACGCTTTTTTGGGGCAAGGCTATGGCACTATGACTCCATTACTAATTCTTCTAGGATTTGCGCCTTTGCAAGTTGTCTTTGCAGTTCTGCTGACCAGTGCTGTATTGAGCCTTGCTGCAGGGTTCTTCCACCATAGTGTTAAAAATGTTGATTTCCATTTCAGGAGCAAGTCTTTCAAGATAACTGCAGTGCTTGTCCTGTTCGGGCTAATCGGCATGCTTATAGGAGTATTAATTGCAATAAACCTGCCAAAGTTATGGCTTGAAACTTATATCGCAATAGTTGTAATCGCAATGGGCCTATTCCTGCTGAAAAGAGTTAAGGTAAAAAGAAAATTCTCCTGGAAAAAAATAATCGGATTCGGTTCTCTGGCATCTTTCAACAAAGGCATCACAGGCGGAGGATTTGGTCCTGTGCTCGCAAGCGGCCAGATAATGTCTGGAGTGAGCAGCAGAAAAGCTGTGCCCATAACAGCATTGGTTGAAGGCGTTGTATCATCGATTGGCGTAATGTATTATCTTATTGCGGGGCACGGAGCATACTTTAATCTTAGCCTAGTTTCCTCGTTATTGATTGGAGGCATAATATCAACACCTTTAGCTGCAATCGCACTTAAAAGGTTCCATGACCACAAGATAAAGAAATTTGTTGCTATTGCCAGCATAACTATTGGTTTAATTATCCTTGTAAAATTATTCATCCTTTAATTCTTGCAGGAATAAGTCAAAGACTTCATTGCAATAACCGTGCCTGCAAGGTGAAGGCATGGTTATGAATTCTTTAGGATCACCAGCATAAGAGATAGTCTTTTTTGCGCTTGAATAAGGCACTACTGAATCGTTCTTTGAATGGAACATTATAATGGGCCTCGGTGTTATCTCACCAATGTACCTGTCTGGATTTATAGAAGCAAGGAATTTCTGTTGAGGTGTCTTAGTTGGTTGCATGCCATAACCGCTGGTGCTGAAAACTATGGCCTTGGCTATCCTTGAATCCAATGCGGCAGCAATTATTGCGAACCTAGCTCCCATGCTTTCGCCTGCCACTGTGACACTTTCTATCGCTTCCTGTGACCTAAGGAAATCAAATGCCCTTAATACGTCATAAACCATAAGGTGCATAACCGGTTCTTTGTCATGATAATAATTTTCAAACTGGCTCTCGAACGCGGGCACTATGCCATCTGTTTCACCAATCCCACGCTGGTCAATAGTCAGCAACGCAATTCCTTCAGCACTAAGCTTTTTTCCCAAAGCAACATGGTTCTCCTTAGCTCCGTTCGCACCCGGCAGCATTATGACTGCAGGCATTTTTTCAACATCAGGAAGGAAATAAAGCCCATATACTTTCTTGCCCCTGCTTTCATAGATTATCTTGTATTGTGTATAGTTGCTATTCTCTTCTATCAGAATCTTTTCTGCATGAACTTCAGGCCTGTCTTCAGGATATTCTAACAGGCCATTATAATCTAATGACCAGTCTGTCCTTTCAGGAATGCTTTTTGAAAGAAAGAAGAGTGCTATGAAGGCTATTGCTATAATGAACAGTATCCTTTTTAACAATTTAAGCATCTTATGCAATAGCCGAAGCTCATTTATATTATTTTTTGTAAAAAACCAATACTCTATCATACATGTTTTATTATAATGATTTAATTCAACAAATATATATAAAGCATCTTGATTTTTTAAGTAGTAGAATTTTTCTTGATGAAAATCGAGGTGATTTTATGCAGATGGATAACTTAAAAAGCACAGTAAAGAGTATCATTGACAAACTCACAGTCAATACCAACAGTGTTTTTTCTGAAAAATTATACCTTGAAGCAGGAGAGCTAGGTATTGGAGAAGTTTATGTCAGGAAAGCGCTTGACGAACTGCAACAGGACAAATCTGTTGAAGAAGTGTTCAATGGAAAAGTTATAAGGAACCTTTCTGTCCAGGAAACAGAAAATCCGCTTAATTCTTGATTCTTTTTATAAGAATAACCGCATAATTTAATTCTCCAATTGTTATTTCGAGCTCTTCAGTAATTTCATAATTCTCAGCATATTTCATCAGCCATTCTTTTCTTGAAGTGGCTATCACTATGGAACCATTCTCAGAGAGCACATAATTTGCCTGGTAAAACAATTCTTTGAAAAGCTTTAATGCGGGCTTCTCTTCTGAAACGATTATTGAAGACACTATGCAATCTATTGAAGCCTTGCCAAACTTAGTGTCAAGCCAGTCAAGGTCGCATTTGCTGAATTGGATGTATTTATTCACATTGGCTAGTTTTGCATTGATTTCTGTGCTTTTTACATTAGGCATCAAACTGTCAAATGCAAAAATCTTATCTTTTGTCAAAGTGCCTGGCTGCTTATCATATTGCCCCAGCTTTACCCCAAGTGCTTTCAATGCTGCTTCAATAACTATGACGCCATCCTTGCAAAAGGGGTCCAACAACACCTTATCAGAATTCCAGGAAGCAAGCCTAAGCATAGCGTTGGCTACAGACGGATTGATTGACTGCTTGTTTGCCTTTATCCTGTACTCTCTCTTGCAGAGATCCTTGTCAGAAACATCAAGCCCTATGATGCATTCATTCCCTATAATGTCTATTAGAACATTGTTTTCCGGATTCTTGACATCCACCTTGAAACCTTTTCTGAATATCACTTCGCCGACTTCTTTTGCAGTTTCCTGAGAATTGAAGTCATGTTCGCCTTTTCTTGCACATTTTACCTTGAAAGTTCCTGTAAAATCAAACTTGATATCTTCAACATTCTTTTTAATGTCTTCAAGAGAATCAAATTGGAACCTTTTAAGGAACCTGTAAATCCGTTTAAGCATTCTTGTTTCTGAATTTAATTTTTCAACA
>CAZFZD010000054.1:0-6152 GCA_964522895.1 Candidatus Woesearchaeota archaeon
TTGATTTTTCACTTTTCCTAGTCGAAACAAAAGAAGACAAATTTTTGGAAAATTTAAGGGGCTTGAAAAACAAGAGAATTGGATTTTCAATCGAAAAGTTTAAATATAACCAAATATTTGGCTTATATAAACCAATAAAGTGGTAATATGTTAACAGGAAAGCAACTAGATATTTTCACAGCATTTGTAAAATATCCTTTTAAGGAAAGGACAAGGCATGAAATAAAAAGCTTAATTAAAGAGAAATCTAACAACGCATTAAGCCTGGCATTTTCCAGGTTTAAAAAAGAAAACCTGCTCATAGAAAAGAAAGTAGGTAAATCCTCACTATACACCCTGAATATTGAAAATGATTTAGTCAATTATTATATTGCACTTTGTAATGATAAGCGAATGAAACAACCTGTAAAGAAAGCAGTAGAATATATTAAAGAAGAAGTGAGAAAAACAACACCATTTTTCAGCATCGTCATTTTCGGCTCTTATGCAGTCAATGAGGAAAAAAAAGGCTCTGATCTTGATATTGGAGTATTTATAGAAAATAAGGAAATAGTCAAGGAAATAAAAAGAAACCTTAATACTGCGGAGCTTAAATCATTGCTTAAGCTAGACACACATATTATTACAAGAGCTGAAATGATTGAAATGCTCACTAATGATGAGGAAAATATGGGCAAGCAAATAGCACGAAAGCACTTAGCAGCATATAACCACCAGTTATTTTATGATTTGCTTAAGGAGGGGATGAAACATGGATTCAGAATCTAAGCTTTACATCAAAAGAGCACAAAACGAGATAAATCTTTCTAAAATTATAATGAAAATAAGCAAAAATGATAATATGCAGGCCGACATCTTTGAAATGCCAGCCGATACATATTACAGCGCAGTAATTTCTCACTCCTATTACGCTATTTTTTATATGGCAAAGGCATACCTGCTTACCAAACGTATAAAGATTAAAGCTCCCGAAGAACACAGGAAAACCTATGAGGCATTCGAGAAGTTGGTTGAGCAAGGGGCAGTAGACGTTGAACTGCTCAAGATATACAGGCAGCTTATGATGAGAGCTGATATCCTACTAAAGATATTTCAAAAGGAAAAAAGTAAAAGGGGAAAATTCACTTATAAGACACTCCCACAGGCAAATGCAGAGCCAGCAAAAGAAAGTATAAAAAATGCAGAAATATTTTTTAAACATATAAACAGCCTAAGCACATGAAACTATATAGGAATCTTAAGAGAATAAGATTAAATTAACAGTTTCTACCATTTAAGGAAACATAAAACAAGAAGATAATTTTGGAAATTGTGGGAAAACTAATAAAAAAAATTAAGCTTTAGCCTAAAGTGACTAAAACCTTTATTTTACCAGTGCCTTTCTGCAGAGGCTCCAAAGCCTTACCAACTAGAGCTCCAAAGCATTTGCTCTTATCTACGCATTTCATTGCATGTCCCGGAGTGCTTGAAGTTGTCAATAAGTCACCAATTTGGATTGCTCCGTTCTCTGCCGAAACTTTTGTTGGAACTCTGCCAGCTAATGCTAATAAGTTTCCATCTGTTTCTTTTCCTAAACTTACACCAGGTTCTGTTGAGATGATTCCTGCAACTGAGGTATCAAATGCCTTGCTGGACTTGATTACGTGCTCTGGGTTCTTTAGGTCGATAGCTACTACATCTCCTGCTTGTAATTTAGATTATAGCAGCCTTCTTTTTTGGCTTTATGATGGTTTTTTGGTTTTTGTTCAGGATTAATTTCCGGAAGGTTTCCGGTTTTCTCGGAAGATTTACGTAATTTCTGCATTATTTAGTGATAAATTGTAGAAAAGTTTATAAATAAGCAATATACTAAAAAAGCAAACAATTTCGGAGGCTATAAAAATGGAAAAAAAACTTGAAGACAACCTATCAGAGGATGAAAAAGAAGTATTTAATAAGATATTACCACTAAAGTTACATTTAGACAAATATCCGTTAAGTTATGATTCGGCATTGAATTATGATGCAAATTGTAATACTTGCAAACAATGTCCTGGTTGTGGCTGTATGTGTAACAATGACTAAACCTTATTTTTATATACAATGGGATTCTACATCTCGTTGTAATTTAGATTGTTTGCATTGTTATCATACGAAAAATGAAAGGCAAACCAGATATGTTATGTCTAAATTGGAAGCTAAGTCAATGTTGGAAGATTTAGCAAATACTGTAAAGCGATGGGGCTTTAGGGGAGGCATTCATTTTTCAGGCGGAGAGCCATTAGTAAGATTAGATATATTTGAAATTATGGATTATTCTAAGGAATTAGGATTGGAAATGAGGATGCTTTCTAATGGTACCTTAATAACAATGGAGAAAGCAAAAAGACTAAAACAATCTGGTTTTAATATAGTTCAAGTATCAATCGATGGAATAAAAGAAACACATGACTTCCTTAGAAATAAAGAAGGAGCATATGATTTATCGATGGCAGCTATTAATAATTTAAGGGAAGTCGGAATTCAACCAACAGTATCTTCTACTTTAACAAAAACTAATTTTCTACAAATTGAAAAAATAGTGGAAGAATCCTATAATGCTGGAGCAGCAAGGATTGGATTTTCTCAATTAGTACCTGAAGGGAATGGCAAAGATTTGGAAATGCTTACTACAAAAGAACTATATGAATCTTTTTTAGAATTATCTCAGTTAAAAAGAAAATATAAAGATAAATTAGAAATCTTAACTTCAGAAAGCCTATGGTGTTTATTCAATAAGGATAACGAATATACAAAAAAAGCCCAAGGAAATAATATTCTAGCTGGAGGTTGTGGGATTGCAATGTTTGGGTTAAGTGTACTAAGTGATGGCTTAGTATATCCTTGTAGAAGATTGCCTATACCCCTCGGACATATTAATGAAGGTATTAAAGAAATTTTTATCAAGAATCCTCTGCTTAATCAGTTAAGAGACATAAATAATTATGAATGTAAAAGTTGTGAAAATGTAACATTATGCAGAGGTTGTAGGGCAGTTGCATATGCAACTACAGGGAATATTTTTGCTAAAGACCCTCAATGTTTTAAGCATCTAATGGGAGAGAAAAATGATTAAACCCCTGCTGATAAAAGCTGCAAAATTAACAAAAGGGAATGCATTAGATATAGGTGCAGCTCATGGATTTGATGCTTTATTTTTAGTTTCAAAAGGATTTAGAGTAACAGCTATAGAAAAAGACAAGGTTCTTGCAAAACAGATTTATTCAATGGAAAGTAATAACCTTAAAGTTATCAATAAAGACATTGTTGATTTTAAATTTGATAAATATAATTTGATTACTTGTTCTTTTGTCCTTCATTTTTTGAAATCAGAAGCAAGAAGAATCCTTAAGAAGATAAAATCTAACACCAAAACCAATGGACTAAATTTAATTATCACTTTCTTAAATAAAGGGGGATTCGAAAACAACCATATCGGTCTTTTCAAAACTAATGAACTGAAGGAAATATATTATGGATGGGAAATATTAGACTATTTTGAGAAAGAAGTAAAAACAAAAGAAAGGAATACAAATGGCTCTTTTAAAAAACAAATGGCTTCTTTCTTGTTAGCTAGAAAACCTGCCTATGAATCTCTTTAATTTTCGATGATAAAATAGTAATAGCATTATTGATGTTAGAAGAATATAAATCCTATCTTTCAATAAAGACTCTGCTAAACTTATTTTACAAAAAGTGGATGATAAATTTTATAAGATTGATAAACAAAAGAGATGGTTAGAATCAACATCTGAAGACAATATGCTAATGATTAAATGTCTTAAGAACTATTGATTCAAGGAGATAAGAAAACTATTTTGTTATATATTAAAAAAATAAAAGAAAAAAGATTTAGCCTAAAGTGACTAAAACCTTTATTTTACCAGTGCCTTTCTGCAGAGGCTCCAAAGCCTTACCAACTAGAGCTCCAAAGCATTTGCTCTTGTCAACGCATTTCATTGCATGTCCTGGAGTGCTTGAAGTTGTTAGCAAGTCACCAATTTGGATTGCTCCGTTTTCTGCTGAAACTTTTGTTGGAACTCTGCCTGCTAAAGCTATTGGAGTTCCGTCTTCACCCAATACTACTCCTGGTTTGCTTGAAACTATTCCTGCAACTAGCCTATCATGGGCTTGTGTTGATTGCTTAACAGATTCTTCTTGTTCAGAATCAATTACTACTACGTCGCCTGCTTCAAGGTTTTCCTTGGTTGCTATCTGTTCTGCTAAATCTTGGAATAAGCTTCTGAACTCAACTGCAATTACTTTTCCTTTTCCATCCCTATCTGGATCGCATCCAGCATCATCTGGAGCTACACAAAGGCCACCGTTCTTGATTTGGACACCTTGTCCGCCATCGAAAATGGCAGAATAACCTTGTATATTATTTAATACGCTTCCGTAGACAGCAACTTCTGAACCAGCCAAATAAGCAGTTTTTCCACTATTTGTATGGCGTGCAAAAACTGCTTTAGTAGGACCTCCTAAATAAGCGAAATTGGCAGTATCAGCATTTTTTCCATATACTCCTACTTCAGTTCCACCTACAAAACCATAATTTCCTGTTAATCCATGTTCACCATATATTGCATATTCTTCATCTCCAATGTATCCAAAATTTTCACTTGATGTCTCTTCGCCGTATACAGCATGCTCATATGATGCTAACTTAGCTTCGTGACCTACAAAATGAGTGGCTTCAACAGCAGTTCCTGAACCACCGGTTTCTGCAGTCACAGCATTGCTACAACTGTTCAATTCACAATGTGAATTTGCTCTCAATTCATCATCAACATCAATGAAATGGTTATTTGGGCTTTCTAATTTATCAGCTTCAACTGTTACTAAATCTGCAGATTCTGCTGAATCATCCGGATTGTCCATTGATTCTGCTGGTTCTGCTTCTAATCTCCTTTCATTTAGAGCCTGCTCTTCATGCATAACTCTGTCTGGTTCTTTTACCTCTTCTCTATCTATACCAAACAAATTTCCAAAACTAAATTTGCCTGTCAACATGTCTGATAGCCCTGCTGACACTAATGAAGTGCAAAGCAAAAGGCTAACTACAAGCACTAATATTATTGCTTTATTTTTTTTCATTTATTCTCATCCTCCCTTTTTATGCTAAAGTTACTAAAACAACTATTTTTCCTGTTCCTTCTTCTAAAGGCTCCAAAGCTTTTCCAAGCATTACGCCACTGCATTCAAACCTATCTTTACATTTCATTGCATGTCCCGGAGTGCTTGAAGTTGTCAACAAGTCTCCTACTTCTATTGGACCGTTCTCTGCCGAAACTTTTGTAGGAACTCTTCCAGATAATGCCATAGGTGTTCCTTCTTCACCCAAAATCACACCTGGATTACTAGAAACTATTCCTGCAACTAAAGAATCATAAGCTTCAGTTGATTTTTTAATGCTTTCTTTTTTGGATGCATCTATTACAACAACATCTCCTGCTTCAAGGGATTCTTCAGTTGCAAATTTTTCAGCTATATCAACAGATAAGCTATTAAATGAAACAGCAATTACTTTTCCTTTTCCATCCCTATCTGGATCGCATCCAGCATCATCTGGAGCTACACAAAGGCCACCGTTCTTGATTTGGACACCTTGTCCGCCATCGAAAATGGCAGAATAACCTTGTATATTATTTAATACGCTTCCGTAGACAGCAACTTCTGAACCAGCCAAATAAGCAGTTTTTCCACTATTTGTATGGCGTGCAAAAACTGCTTTAGTAGGACCTCCTAAATAAGCGAAATTGGCAGTATCAGCATTTTTTCCATATACTCCTACTTCAGTTCCACCTACAAAACCATAATTTCCTGTTAATCCATGTTCACCATATATTGCATATTCTTCATCTCCAATGTATCCAAAATTTTCACTTGATGTCTCTTCTCCATAAACACCATAACTATTTGTTGCTAACTGCGCCTCTGTACCTATACCATGGGAAGCGTCAACAGCAACGCCTGCACCACCGCTTGAAGCAGCTATCGCAGTATTACAGCTACCCATCCCACAATAGGGATTTACCTCAAGGCTATCCTCTATTGTAACATAATGCGTAGGATCCTCTTTTGCCCGTATCGTATCTGCATAAAGCGTACTATGGGAAGCTTTTGAAGAATCC
>CAZFZD010000055.1:0-6031 GCA_964522895.1 Candidatus Woesearchaeota archaeon
TAGGTCATAAAAATAAAAGTATATGCCAGAGAATCTAATTCAGCTTAATAAGTACCCTTAATAGAAACTTTTAAATAAAGCATTCCTTTGTTTTTTTGCAACGGGCTTGTAGCTCAGACTGGGAGAGCACACGGCTGAAGACCGTGGTGTCCAGGGTTCAAATCCCTGCAAGCCCATATACCTTTCTTAAAATCCTTGCAATAGCTGGGCGGTTCTTGCCAACATTTGAACCCTTGTCAAACCTTTTTGGCTTGTCAATACGATAATATCTTTTTTTGAAAGCCAATCTTCGAATTTCATACTGCCAATTATTATGCAGGATAACAAAAACAAGCCTTACTTCAAATCCCAATATTTTTGCTTGTTCATATACTTTCTGGCTATGAAGGGTCATTTTCGGCCTTGAGAATCTATTCTTAAATGCATTTTTTGTTTTTATTTCATAGAGGATTATTTTATCCTGCTGAAATTCCAGCGCATCGATGGAATGCCAATTCCTTTTCAAGAATCTGGCTTTTTGCTTTTTCAAGATTTTTTTATACTTTTTTATTATTGGTTTTTTGTGTGCAAACCGGGTAAGAATTATTTTTTCATTTGCTAACCTGAACATGCATTCCCCTATCATTCCCTTATATGTCCCATAAAACGCTTTTAGGTTTTCCATGCCTTGCCTTATTTATTTTTTCTTAAAAAACTTTTCAGTCTTATTTGCCAGCTTTTTTCATAAAAATTGAAAATCTAAACATTTTTATACTCAAAAGCACATAATTAATCTTAAGAGGTGATAATCAATGGTTTATATTGAAGAAGCAGCATCACAGATATTGACACCGATAGTGAACCTTTGGAACGGATTTGTAAAGATATTTCCAGGGATAGTGGCGGCATTGATAATATTAATAATCGGTTATTTGTTTGCCTATCTTTTGGGCAGATTTGTTAAGATTGTCTTGAGCAAACTTAAGGTTGATACAGTGTTAAAAAGAGTGGATGCTCCAAAAGCAGTTAGCAAGGTGAGGATATCTGCCATACTGGGACAGCTTACAAAGTGGTATGTATTCATAATATTCTTGGGTTCTGCCGCTGAAGTGCTTACTTTGGGAGCATTGAGCAACTTGCTGACCAAGTTCGTATATTGGCTTCCGCATCTGATTGTAGGGATTCTTGCAGTTTTCCTGGGAATGGTAGTTGCTTATTATGTTGCGCATATGATAGAGAAAGAAGCTAACATCAAAGGTGCCAAGCAGATGGCCATGCTGTTCAAGTTCATAGTGATATTCATATCAATAATGATCGCTTTGGAACAGATTGGACTTGAAGTTGAAATCCTGGAAAACACTTTCCTGATTTTGGTTGGCGGTCTTGCTTTGGGAATGGCAATAGCTTTGGGCATGAGTTTCGGACAAAACCTGAAACAGCCTGTAGGCAAGTTCATCAACCAATTGAAGAAAAAATAAATTCTTTTTTTTTATTTTATTCTATAAATGTCTATGTTCTCTTTGTATTGCTCAGCCATAACTCTTTCCAGCTTGTTGTTTTTTCTCTGATAAACCCTGTTAGAGAAACCGAGACAGCCGTCGCATAGCAGCACATGGCCTTTTTCCTTCACTGCAGATGCTGTTTCAAATACGCTGTTGTTGTAAGCGGGAATTATCTGCAATTCAAGCTTTTGGCCGAATCTTGACCTTAGGCAGTGGTTAGTATGGTCTGAACAGATTTCAAGCCCTATAAGCATATTGCCCCAGACAAATGCTGTCCCTCTTTCTTGTCCTTTTATGGCTTTGTACAAATCTTTTGAAGTGGTAGCTTCTCTTGCCATGACTGCAAGTTCTTTGCCTGAATACTTATGGTAATCCGGCAATCGCTTTTTGTTGAAGATTATCGGAGCAGAATTGTACAGATGATACTTGTGCTCTGCCACTTGTTTTTTCCAGACAAATGTTCCTGGAACAACTAGTGTCTCTTCTGGCACATTGTCCATGATTTCGTCAAGAGTTTTTTGCTTTTCAGAATCGGTCATATGCGGCACATTCCAGTAAAACCATTCATAGCCTATAAAGATGTCAAGGTTTTGATCATGTATTGCAGAAATTATGAGTTCAGTGTTCTTCTTGTTTTGAAATCCTCTTAGTGTAGGGTCAGGTGTTTTTGTTGCCATACCTACCCTTAATTCCTTGTTTTTCATGATTTTTCAGCTTATGAATCCCTATATAAATCTTATTAATCATTTCATAATCCTTAAAAAGAGTTAAATTCTATTATCAGATTATGAAAGTAGATTTTCACGTGCATACGAAATATTCGCCAGACAGTTTTTCTAGCTTGAAGAGCCTTAAGAAAGTTTTTGACAAGAAAGGCATCTTTCCTGTGATAACTGACCATAATACAATCAAGGGAGCATTGAAATTCAAGAAGATGTACAAGGAATGCATCATAGGAGAAGAGATAAACACAAAACATGGGGAAGTGATAGGCCTTTTTCTCAATGAGGAGGTTCCAAGAGGGCTTACTGTGCATGAGACTGTTGACAGGATAAGGGACCAGGGCGGGATAGTTTACCTGCCACACCCGTTTGACAAGGCAAGAAAAGGCTTGTCACGCTTTGATTTCAAGGCAGACATTGTCGAGGTATTTAATGCAAGAGTAGTATTGCAGTCTTTCAACAGACAGGCCCAGAACTATGCTTTCAAGAACAATCTTCTGATGGCTTCAGCCAGCGATGCGCATTTTGCCAGGCATGTAGGCAGTTCTTATGTTGAGGTGGAAGATTTTTACGGCAAATCTGGTTTACTAAGGAATCTTAAGAAAGCAAGGCTTGTCAAGCGTTCAACGCCCTTGCTCGTGTTGCCCATGTCTGCAGGCGTAAGGTTTGTAAAAAAATTAATTTAACTTGTTCTGCTGCCAGTCTTTCAACACTTTTCTTGCAGCCCTGACAGTATCTGGCTTATTGCCTTTCTTGATAAGGTTTAATTTTAGTGCTAGTTTTTCCAAGAACTCGTCAGCATTTTCAGCCTTTACTTCATAATGCTGTTCAATCCTTTCTTTGAAATCCTCGTAAAGCTGGTAAAAGACCGCTTCAGGTTCCTTGACCTTGTTGTAATCTATTGAAGCTACCAATGCGTGCTTTGTCTGGTTGTTTTCCTTGTAAGGATATACTCCGGGAGTGTCCATGAGATAAACTTTTTGTGTCATCTTTACTAATTGCTTGCCTTTGGTATGGCCTCCCACTGGCGAGACAGATGCGCTTGCCCTGCCTTTTAGTGCGTTTATTACAGAACTTTTTCCGGTGTTAGGATAGCCAAGAACGCCGACAATCACCCTTTCTTTTTTTCTGTCAGCATATTGCAAGATTGTCTTTAAGAGGATGCTTGTTCCCTTGTGCTCCTTTGTTGAGACAAATACAGAAGGATGTAGTCGCTTCTTTGCCATTTCGAGCTTTTCTTTATTTACAAGGTCGCATTTGTTAAGCACGTAAATAATCTGTTTGTCCTTTCTCTTTACCTTGTCTTCAATTTCCCTGTTCCTTGTCTCGTCTATGAACCTGGCATCCAATATCTCAAGCAGTATGTCTGCTTCGTCAATGACTTGGTTCACGATTTTCCAGAAGTTTCTCATTTTTATTCCAAATTGGCTTTCAATCCAATGAATTCGTTGTATTTTTGGATATAGCTTTCGTGCCTGTCAAGCGTCTTAAGGCTTCTTACCTTGTCCTTGAATCTTTTTATGGCATTGCTTATCTTTTCTATAGCCGAAGTCTCTCCTTTCCTGTCTATTATGATGTTGGTATAATGGTTGAGAAAGTCTAAGTCATCTATAGGCATAGTGTTGTCTTTCCTGCAGCTGTTCCGGATTTCTGAGATTAGTTTGTGCGCAAAGTTTTCCACATTTTCTTTCATGTCGTAAGTCTTGCTTATTTGTTTTGGCTGACCGTTCTCTTCATATTTAAGTCCTAGCTTGAGAGTGCTGTTTCGCATGTCAGGCTTTAGGACTTCGATTCTTTTCAGCTTTATGACTACATTTTCCATTTTAATTAATTTAAGTGCTGTTTTTTTATATATTTTTGGTTTAGTTTTCTGAAAAAGCTTGTGAAATGCTTAGGCTTATGTTTTAACTTGGCGATATACAAGCAAGGCACTTATAGGCCAAAAGGCAAGGTCTTGAATCCTGTGCCTCCAAGCAAACGCTGTAAAGGGTTGGAAAGCAGGATTGCTGAAGATTCCAATATAACCAGGATAGAGCTTTTTTTTGATGATGGTTCTAAAAAAGTTTATGATTCATACAAAATAATCAAAAACATAAACCCCATAGAGTAACTATAAAGGGGTAAATTTATAAACTTGTGTTTATTAGAAAAATTATGAAAAAAGTTAAATTTTCCATAGATGAAAGAGAATTTTTCAATGAAGCAACTCATAATTTTTTAACAGAGAGATGTTGGCAAAGGAAAAAATCAGAAGAGGGCATAATTTATGTTAAGGAAGGAACAAGCAATTCAACAACTAATTTTCTTGATAAACCTAAAAAAAGCAATTTGCCTTTTCTAGAAGAGCTTATAAAAGATATAAATAATTTTTTTATAAAAAAGAATTATCTTAGAAGAGTAGAAAATAACATTTCAATTAATGATACTAAAGATACATTTTTAATAGGGGCTGGTATTCAATATTTTAGAAAATGTTTTTGGGATAATGACCTTCCAGAAGAGGGAAAGTTTTTTATCCCCCAGCCAGTAATAAGGGTTAAATATGCTAATTCGGTTAAGCAAGGTGTAACTTCTTCTTTTGTAAATCAGACTACTGTACAATTGTTAAATTCTTTTTATGATCATCTTAGCTCCCTAGATGATTGGTTTGATTTATTTTCTGCTATGGGTCTATATATGGGAGATTTTAATTTAAGATTTGTTCCATCTGATAGGTATGGGAAAGGGAAGAAAAGTAATTGGGCAAGTACGGATGGATTTAGTATAAGTATTAATTACTTAAATTTAAACATTGGAGATGCAGGTTATATTAGAGTTCCAACAAAAAAGAATGGAAATCTTAATATTAGTGATATTGGATTTGGTTTAGAAAGGATTCTTTGGGCATTATATAAAACTCCTTCATATTTTGATATTATTAGTCCTAAAAGTGAAAGTAAATACTCTAGATTTCGATTAGTGGATAGTATAAGGTCTGCTACTCTTTTAGCAATGAGTAATATTCAGGAAGGCACACAAGATGCATATAATCAATTTAGAAAATTTACTAAAACTGCTTCACAATATTATGGGTTATTTGATTCATTTAACTTGATTAATCATTATTATGATTTTTGGTCAAAATTCATTTTACCTCAAAAAAATATGCTTGAATCTTATTCTTTTTTGGCCAGAGAGATTTTTAAGGAGATTTCTAATGAATAAAGAAATATATGAACAAATATCTCTTTTTGCAGAGTATGATTTTCAGCTTGGTGGGGCTCAAAGAATGCTTTCAGCGATTTCAAAAAGAATGAAAAAACCCATTTATGTTTTAGCAAATAAGCAAAATCCTAATAAAATTTGGGATATTACTCCAATCTCTGAAGTTCCTCCAACAAAAATAGTCTTTAGTCCTGTTGTTGATAAATATGATTTAATGACTATTCCTGAAAAAAAACATATAAAATTTTGTCATAGCCAAGATAGTTTAGAGAATTTTATAAACAATCAAAACGCAAAAAAGCTTACATGGTTAACCCATAGAAAAAGAGTTTATCAATTTTGGAGCAATAAAGGGTTTAACATGCATTTAATTCCTAAGGGTTATATTCCTTACGATAAAATTAAATTAGAAAGCACTGCTCTGAAAAGAGATCAAGGGATATTTATATCTAGAATTCATCCTTCTAAATGTCCCACTTTAGCAATTCAATCTTTTCAAAATTCACAAGTTCCACTTTATATTGCAGGGAATTATGAGTTTGAAAAATATGTAGCTTCTTTGAAAGAAAATGTTGGTAAAGATATATTTTTTGTTCCACCAGAAGAAGGTAAGGCAGTTTCTTT
>CAZFZD010000056.1:0-5879 GCA_964522895.1 Candidatus Woesearchaeota archaeon
AACTCAAAGACTATAATAAGATGGTGGATTTATCATTTAAAGCTTTAAAGGAAAGAGTGCAAAATATTAAAAGTTGTCTTGAAAAGAATATGAAAGCAAAAAAATTACATTTTTCTAAAATTGATAGCGAATATTTTCTAGCTTTAGACAATATTTTAAAACAATTAGATATTGTTAGTGAAGAAATTAAAAACAAAGATTATTTCGCTAATAATTCTAAAGAATTAATAAAAAAATTACAAATGATTTCCAAAAATCTCAATAATCTTGTATATAGCATTTTAGAAGAAGATTTTGATTCTATCAAAAATATAAGCCATGATATTCTTTATAATGATAAAATAGAATTTAATATAACTGAAAAATTGGTGGCATAATGACAGTAACTTTAGATTTTAATGTTTTTATTTATTCAATAATCTCAGAAAAATGTGCAAAAAAGGTAAATAAAACATATCATACTTGCAATTTTCGTAATATTATTCTTAAATCAATCGTGAAAGAGCTAGAACCAAAATTATCCATGCTTTATACATTTTTTTCAATAATGAAAACAGAAATAAGCAAGAATAAATCATTGAAAAACAAAGAAGATTTTGATAAAATCAGTAAGTCAAAAGCATACCTCTCAGCAAAAAACAAATTGACAAATATCATCAAACAAAATAAAAAAGATGTGGAGCATCTAAGCTTTTGCAATTGCTATATTGTTTTGGCCTTGAAACATAAGAATAAAGTATCTTTTGTAAGCCTAGATAAAAGACATATATTAAAAAACAAAGAAGCCATTGAAAATGCAATTCATAATTTAATCATAGATGATTCTTTTAAAATAAACCTAGAAAAAGTAAAAATGAAATAATGATTAAGCGTTAACTATTTAAAATATCCAGCATTAATGTGTAACATGAAAAAAGGGGTTTTGTTGCTGATTCTGGCATTGTCGGCATTGAGCATAGCGATTGCGCAGGAAGATGTGCCTGAGGCGGTTGAGAACAGGCTGCCGATAGAGTTCCACTCAGTCACTGGGAACGAGAGCGTGACTTTCGACCTTGTAAGATATTTTGGAAGGAATTATGATTTTGTTGTGAGCCAGACAGAGCATGTTGACGTTACAATAAACCCTGACGGCGTGGCAACGCTTAAGACAAGCAATCCTGAATGGAGAGGCATAGAGACTGTAGTGTTTGCCACTGACGAAAAATATCTTGAGATAGAAGCGCAGCCCACAAAGGACCTTTTGCCCAGAAGGTACAGGAACCTCACAAAGATCAATGTCACTGCTGATAAAGTAGCTTTAGTTTCTGACGCGTTCACGCAAGAACAATTCAACACTATAATAGGAAAATTATCCGGAGAGCAAGTTGACATAGTTTCTTTCATAAGCAATAAGTCGTTGTCAATGGACATAAATGACGAGCTGACAATAAACTTCTCCACAGAAAACAGAGTAAATAATCTGCCGGGCATGGATTTCACTTTCAAGATGCCTGAAGGAAACCTGACTGCAGCACAGTACGCGGGAAGGAATGACTTATTGCATTTCAGCCTTATCATGTTCGGCCTTGCAGCGCTCATAATATTGGGAGTTTACATGAAGTATAGTTGGGCAGGACCTTTCAGGGAAGTCTTCCTAAAACCGAAACAAAAGACAGAAGTTTCAAAATCAGACAAATACAAGAAAGACCTGCAAAAGAATCTTAGAAAAATAAATTCTTTGATTGGGAAGGAAAAGCCTGACAGGCTGTACAAGAAAGCAATGTCTTTCGGCAAACTTTTCCTTTCAAAGGGCTATGGCATAAAAAGCTCCAATTACAAGAAGAAGCTTGAGAAAGCAGACATAAACAGCGGCGCAAAGTCAAAGATAAAAGTGCTTTTCACAAAATACAAGGACAAGATTTATAAGGGATCGCAGATAAAAGACAGTGATGTCAAAAAACTGGTCTCTTTCATAAGGTCAATAGCAAGGGACTTATAAAAACAAAAAATTATTTTAACAAGGAGATATTTTTGCTTAACAATGAATTTCATAAAACAAATATTCGAAGGGAACGCGGACAGCACGATGCACCACAAGTTCGTGAGGTTCGGAAAAGGCGAGTTTGAAAGGCTGTACTTTGATATAACAAAGACAAAGAAAAATCTGAAAGTCAAGTCAAGTTTCGGGTTTGCCAACGATTTCATAAAACTGATTGCAGAGAATGCTGAAGAAGAGCTTGAAGTTAAAGGCAAAATAATAGTCAACCGCGATTTTGAAAAAGAGCTTGAAGATTTAGGAGTAGAAATTGCCAATTACAAGAAAAGGGGCAAGCTTTACACTGCAGAAATTGACACCATGATGAAGCCTGAAACATTAAAGAGGATATATGAGAAGTTCGGGAAAAAATTCTTATTGTTGTCAATCAAGTCTGATAATTACAAGCTTAAGACAAAGGCTTCACTGCCTAAACCTGGCGGAAAAATAGACCCTAAATTCTCAAATGCGACATTGCCATTAGAATTATTAGACGAGTTCGTATGGGACATGGATGATTTCAAGAAGCTGGAGATAAAACACATCATCAACATTGAAGAGATAGTCATCCCTGAAGAGTTCAAGGATGATCCTGCCAAGGCAAGAGTAGAAGCAAGAAGAAAAGGCAAAATAATACGCATCCTAAAAGCAGATGATGGTGAAGAGAAAAGAGTAGAGGCTGAGTTTGAAGCCTGATTATTTCTCAAGCGATGCTATGAAAACCTTGTTCACATCTTTTATCTTATTTATCCTTCTTATCATGTCCCGCAAATGAGTCAGGCTTTTTATCTCAAGCACGAAGCCGCACCTTAAAAGATTGCTTGACAATGATTTTGCGCTCGTGGACCTTACTGCAGTCTTAGTAGCAACAATGCTGTTCAATATCTCTGAAAAGATTCCTACACGATTCTTCATCTCAACATTTATCTCGACAACAGAGTTTGATGCATCAACCCATGAAGCCTTAATCTTGTTCTTTCGCTTACCCTGTTCAAGCTTCCTCACATTAAAGCAGCCGGACTTATGAACCAAAACCTTGCCTGAAGCGCTGGAAAAGGCTGTTATCTCGTCGCCAGGCAAAGGATTGCAGCATTTTGCAAAGTGAATGTCTGGCTCTTCAACACCTGGAACTTCTATTATGCATGATGCGCCTTTTTTCTTGCATACCTCTTTCCTGGTAAAGGATTTTACAGGTATCTTCTCTTTCTCCCTGATGTCCTGCTTGATTTTTGTCCTGGCCTTAGGCGTCTTTACAAGCTTCAACCATTCCCTGGAAGGCTTTTGGTTCTTTGAAGTCACGACTTCTACCTGGTTGCCGTTGACAAGCTCTGTCCGCAGCGGCACAAACTTGCCATTGATCCTTGCACCGATACAGCTGCTTCCAACATTAGTGTGTATAGAATATGCAAAGTCCAAAACGCAAGAGCCTTTTGGCAATGAAATCACTTCGCCCTTAGGAGTGAAGACGTGTATCTCGTCCTCAAAGAAATCTACCTGTAGCAACTCCATGAATTCCTTGGAATCCCTGAGCTCTTTCTGCCATTCAAGGATCTGCTTAAGCCAGCTGAGCTTCTCGTCAAATTCCTTTGTGCCGTAGATGCCCTTGTACTGCCAGTGCGCAGCAATCCCGTCCTCTGCAATCCTGTCCATCTCTTCTGTCCTTACCTGTATCTCGACAGGCTGCCCATTCACCATTACTGTAGTATGCAACGATTGGTACATGTTGGACTTGGGCATAGCTATATAGTCCTTGAAGCGGTAAGGCAAGGGCTTCCAAAGGTTGTGTATTATGCCTATGGTCTCATAGCATTCCTTGACAGTCTTTGTAACAATCCTTAAGGCTACCAAGTCAAAAATGTCTTCAAACTCGCAGTTCTTCTTCTGCATCTTCTTGTGAATGCTGTAAATTGTCTTTGCCCTGCCGAAGATATTCACTATCTCAATGTTTTCCTTATCTAGTACCGGCATAAGCTTCTGTTTCAATTTGTCAATGCCTAACTCGTGCTGCCGTATGCTGCGCTTGAGCTTCCTGCGTATCCTGTTGAACTCTTCCGGATTGAGCTGTTCAAACGCAAGGTTCTCAAGTTCGGACTTTATGCTTGACATACCAAGCTTGTAAGCTATGGGCGCATAAACTTCAAGGATGGCTTTAGCTATCCTCTTGCGCTTCTCATCTCTAAAGATGTGGATAGTGCGGATGTTATGAAGCTTGTCTGCAAGCCTGATGAAGATGACTCTTATGTCTTTAGTAGATGCCATTATCATCTTGCGCACATTTTCAGCGTTCCTTTTTTCCCAGTCGCTGATCTTGAGCTTGCTTATTTTTGTCACTCCCTCAACCAGGTTGGCTATCTGGTCACCAAATTCCTTGGCAATGTTCTCATAAGATACTGCCGTGTCTTCTATCGTGTCGTGCAACAAGCCCGCAACTATGGTAGGCAGGTCCAAGCTGTGGTCTGCAAGAATTCTTGCCACCTGCATAGGGTGCTCTATGTAAGGCTCGCCTGATGCGCGCTTTTGTGAAGAATGGTGCCTTTTTGCAAAATTGTATGCTTTCCTGACCAATTTTATATTGGCTGAAGGATTCTGCTTCCTTATTGCCCTGACCAAAGTTTCAATGTGCATAACCAAAATAAGGTTGGAAGAAGTTTAAAAAAGTTATACTTTTTGATATACTATACGCTGGAAAAAAAGTATTGCCCAGAAGATTGCGTTTAAAGCTGTAAAGATTGCAGAAAAATAAAGAGGGATAGTGAGAAATGCTATTGAGATTGTGAAAAGGCCTAACGCGTTAAGAAAAGAGGTCCTTAAGATTATCAGCCCTTTCTTTTTCTTGAAGCCATAATATACCTGGCTGAACAATGCAAATACGAAAATTATGTTAACGACTGATATTAAAATGTCCTGCCACATGCTTTAATATAATATGAGAGAAGTTATAAAATTTATCTATTCTTTTTTTTTTCGCCTGGCCTTTTTTGTGGCGGCAGCTTTCCTTGCAGCTTCCTGTCTCTGCTTTGCGCGCTTCCTTTCCTGCCTTTCCCTGGCTTCAGCCTGCTTCTTTTCCAAGGAAGCTTGTTTCTTTTCAGCAATCCTCTTGCGTTCTGCTGCTTCTTCCTCGCGCTTGCGTTCAAGCTCTTCCTGCTTCTCTTTCTCCAGCTTTTCAGCACGCTCTTTCTTTTTCCTTCTTATCAAGGCTCGCCTCTCTTCCTGTTCCTGCTCCCACTTCTTCTGCAGCTCTTCAGCCTCTTTTGCGCTTGCAGACTCTTCAGCGCGTTTCCTGGCAAGCTCTTCCATCTTCTGCTGCTCTTCCTTTTCTTTCATGGCTGCTTCTGCACCTTCACGCAGCCCTCTTCCAAGGCGTCTTGTGACCTTTCTTGCGTCTTCCTGCTTCTGCTCTTCAGCCCTAAGCTTTTCCTCTTCCTTCTGCTTCTTTTTCTGTTCCCGCATGAGCCTTCTTCTCTGGAGCCAGCCCTTGATTCCTCTTGCGCCTGAGGCAGTACCTTTTCCAATGCCGCCTGCAGCCTTTCCTGCACCCTTGCCAATGCCGCCTGCTGCTTTGCCCATGCCCTTGCCAATGCCTTTACCAGCACCGATAGCAGCTTTTCCTGAAGCCTTGCCAGCTCCTTTCAACTTGTCCCAAATCTTGCTGAAGATTCCAGGGCCTTCCTTCTTCGGCTTTTCAGGCTTGGGTTCCGGAGTATAATCAGATTCCTTCTTGCTCTTCTTTGCCCATCTTAATATCAAGAACAAAATTATTGCAGCCACTGCCGCATAGAATATCCATGAGTTTGATGAGATGAAGTACCATATGTCGTCAATGCTTTCATTGCCAAAAGTGAAGAATGAACGCAAGTCAGCATTA
>CAZFZD010000057.1:0-5722 GCA_964522895.1 Candidatus Woesearchaeota archaeon
TCTTTTTTCATTTTTCAATAAAATTTTTTCACTTTTGTCAATATCTAAAATTTTAGTGATTAGTAAGGACAAACTTTCTTTGTTAAAAAAAAGCATTTTTTTAGTTCTCTTTACAAAATATTTTTTATCAAAAGTATCATAAATTAGATTAGTGAATGCTTGATATCCTTTGGGAATGGTTTTTTGTATTATCGGCATAATCTAAAATAAATATTGTAAGTATTTAAAAGTATTTACCACTGTTTTTTGTAAATTTTCCGTTAGGCTTGGAAATTTGCACTTTCACTTAATCCCAATCCAGTCTATTGTTTCAGGACTTTTCTTAAGATCCCTTCCAAACTTCAATCTTAATTCATGAAACTCCAGAAAGCCGTAATGCGTGTAATACCTGAAGCTTGTTTCCATAAGCTCTTCAATGCTGTCATACTTAGCATCATTAAGGTAATTGAACCGGAAATGAGGTCCCATGCTTTTCCTTAATCTGTTTAACGAGTCAAATATGTTGTCACTGAATATGCTGAACTTATATTTCAATATCCTGTTGTTGAATGAGGCATAGCCGTATTTTCCGCCTTCCTTATAGATTGCGATTATGTGGCTTCTCTTTTTATCATCTTTTTTCAGCCAGGCAAGCTTGGTTTCATATTCAGGGTTGTCTGAGAGCAGTGCGCAGAACGCTATTGCCCCGTCTTCGCAGTCTCCTGCTTTTGTGCTGTATGATTCTGATAATGAGAGCCACCTGTCGCTGTTGAACAGTATCTCATCATCCTGCAGTGTTATCTGCTTGTCTATTGATCTGAAGGCTTCTTTAGGTGTTTGCACGAGCTTTACCAAGCCTTCTATCTTTTCGTTGCTGTGCTTTTTTTGAATCTTTCTTGTTTCAGGCATTATGTCATGTAATATCTTGTAGCTTATTATTGAAGAAAAGCCTAATGTCATGGCTATGGAGAATGTAGTAGTAAATATCTTGTTTTTTAGCGTGGAAGCTGGCATTTATGTTGTATTATAAGGTATTTTATGTATATAAAGTTATAGAGGCTGCTTTGTTTGCTTTATTTTTGGTTTTGTGGTTGTTGTTAGCTTTAATGGCTGAGGCAATGTTGTATTTAGCTATTGTTCTGATTATTAACATCATTGTTAACTGTCAGAATCCTTGTTAAAGAATAAGGCCATTTTCTTTAATAAGGAATGAAATAAATAAAATATGTGTTAATAAAGAATCTCTTTATTAAAATAAAAACTTTCAATCTTTAATAAAGATTAGCTTTAATAAAGTTTTAGTCTAAATTTTTTAATAAAAAACAAAACATTTATAAATGCTGAATTATTAACATTTTTATGAAAAAGGAAGAATTCATTAACGCTTTTGGCTCGCTGAGAGATATAAAGGATGAAGAATGGGGGACTTACTTATCATTCATACCAAAACCTCTCCCTCCACCCATAGAATTTAATCAAAAACTTGCTCTAGCCCTCTCTAAAGCAGATTCCAAATTAAGCAAGCTTTCGGGCGTTGGAATGCTCCTTCCCAATCCTGACCTGCTAGTCACGCCTTACCTGAAAAAAGAGGCCTTATCGAGCTCAAGGATTGAAGGCACCAGGATATCTCTTTCAGAATTCTATCTGGCAGAAGCAAAAGGCAAGGAAGACAAGGAACCTAACGCTTCTGAAGTAAGCAATTATATCAAAGCAATGAATTACGGTTTAGAAAAAATAAGAGCTGATCCTATTGACCTTGAACTTATAAAAAAGATGCATGAAATATTGATGAATCAGGTCCGTGGCAAAGATAAACTGCCTGGCGAATATAGGCATATCCAAAACTGGCTTGGTAGACCAAATTCTAAACCTCAAGACGCTTCTTTTGTTCCGCCCCCTCCTGACACAATTTCAAGTTTACTGCAAGACATGATTGATTACATAAACACTTACGACGAAATGCCCTTGCTAATCAAAGCAGCATTGCTGCACTATCAGTTTGAAACAATCCATCCGTTCTGTGATGGAAATGGCAGGATTGGCCGTGCCCTCATTGTCTTATATTTGTGTAAAAAGAATAAGCTTTCTAGGCCGTTGCTCTACATCAGCGGTTTTTTTGAAAAGTATCGAACTGAATACATTCGAGTCTTAGCAGAAGCAAACAAAAAGGGAAATTTCAGGGAATGGATATTATTCTTTCTTGAAGCAATAAAAGAGCAATCCCAAGAAGCACTTGACAAAGCAACAAAACTTCAAAAACTTAAGGAAGAATACAGAGAAAGAATTCAGAAAGAAACACAATCAACACTTATGTTGCAGGCAGTTGACAAGCTTTTTATAAATCCTTACGTCCGAATAACCAGGTTAAAAAAACAAATAGGTGCTACTTATCCTACTGCCAAGAGGATTGTCGAAAAATTAATGGATTTGAATATTCTTAAACAACACAATGATGCCGAACGCAACAAAACCTATCTTGCTAATGAAATTATGGATATAATTGAATCATGAGGGCAATTCTTTTAAAATAAGAGAGTTTATTCAAAAAGAATAGTTTGCTGGAGGTTAAAAAATGAATAGGAAAGATACTTTGTCAGAAAAGGAAGTAGAACAATTTTATCGGTTAAAGCATTCTTTATACATATTTGCAGATAAGAAATTAAATGTCTTAAAGGATAAGAAAGATTGGCAAGATGTTGGGAACAATGACCTTGAAGATGTAAAGAAAGTTAGGGATTATATATTTCAAAAAAACATAGATATCATTGATCAGTATCTAAGCAAGAATCCAGACAACTTCAATGAAGACGATTTAAAAATTCTATCCTCATGGAAAAAAGCAATACTCTGCGATGAAGCAATCCTTTTTAAACACACCAAGGAAAACAGTTTATTCTTAGTAAAGGATAATGTTTATGCTGTGGCAGGTCTCATGGAATCATTTAATGAGATATTTGAAGGCTATGCTCCTCTGTTCATAGCTATTATTATTTTGCCTTTTAAAGAGAGGTTAGTGCATGAAGGGTTATTTTTGCCGTATGCTGTTTCAATCGGAAAAAGTATGGCTGGCCAAATTATCGCAGAGGCTGAAGAGATAATAATGAAAAGAGGGATAATTTCAAGATTGGACAAAAAAGAGCCTGTTCAAAAAAAATCTGATGAAGATTTGCTTAAGTTTTATATGAAATCAGAACGAAATCAGGATAGGTTTTTTGAAGATATTGAGAAGCTAAAAAATAAAACTCCTGAATTAAAGGCAGCCTACAATTATGAAGTGGGAAGAATTAATGCAAGGCATATTAAAAAACAATTAAAGAATCAAGATATAAAAGGTTGTTTTGGAATACTTCTCTTTCAGGTTATAGCAAGTGGAAGCACTAAAAATGAAATGTTGAAGAACTTAAAAAGCATTCTTCCAGAGCATAGGATAAAAGAAGTTTATATTATGAAGCTAAAATGAATTCTTTAGCGTGGAAGCTGCATTTATGTTGTATTATAAGGTATTTTATGTATATAAGGTTATAGAGGCTGCTTTGTTTTCTTTGTTTTTGCTTTTGTGGTTGTTGTGTGGCTTTGATGGCTGTATTTTTATGCCTTTTGTTTCTTTTGGTTCTCAGAAGCAAGCTCTTTCGAGAGTATTATGTCAAATAATGGATAATTGTGGTTCTTTGTCTTTGTCGTTAAGAATTCATCCTTATAGCCAAATTCAGGAATTGTATCAATTATTTCAGAATGAAGCTGCAGCAATTTCTTTTTGTTTGGTATGCCCACGCTATGGAAAGCTATATATTCTTTATTAGCTTTCATTGCCTTTATTACTTCAGATTTTATGTCCTTTAATCTTGTCGAATTGCTTATGAAAAAAACAAACTCAGTAAAATTAATTATTTTTCTTATTAACTCATTAAGTCTCTTTTGAATCTTAGTCATATCCTCCAGCTTAAGGATGTTCTCGAGATATTCCCTGGATAATTCGGTTATGTATCCTTTATGATAAAGATTACATAATTTCCTGCCTTCTTTTCCGTAATGGCTGCCGATATGGCTTTTAATCTGCTCTCCTTCCTTTCGGTCGCCACCATTGTATGCTTTCCTGGCATATATGGAAAGCCTAAGAATGTTCGCAAAGTCTTTTTCAAGATAAGGCATCATTTTTTTCAGCAGTACATCATCTATGGGCTCCTGCAATTCTTTCACTAGATTGTTGACTTGTACGCTGAAGCTTTTGGCAATCAATTTGACCTTGTTATTGGCTGGCAAAAGTTGGGATAGTTCTTTTTCCTTGGTTATTGCCATTTTGCCATTGGGCAACTGGGCTATTATGCATCCTTCAGGAACATGAAAATGATTGTTAATGACCTTGTTTGTCTCTTTCTTACTAAGAATGGCAATCTCTCCGATCTTTAATTTCCCAATGAATGATTTCAATTTTGAGAAGAATTCAATCATCTTTATAAGCCAAATTCATCAAAATATTGGGCAAAGGCGGCTATGTTCTTCTTCACAAAGACTTTAGAACCCGGCAAAATGCCGCCAATTTCTTTAAGCTGTATCTCACCGCCATCATTTGCAAGAACTCTTTCAGACCTTTTCTTGTTTCTTATGAATCCTTCGTCATCAACAACAAATCCTTCCTTTTTCAAAACTGCTTCAATCTGCTTCGCGCTTAACAGCAACTGGAAGTCCTTGTTCTCCTTAAGGAATTTCTTGCAACTGATTGTCTCCATTTTTTTTGAATTTTCCTCCTGTATTTTGCTTACACGCAATAGTATGGCATTTATAATACTTTCTCTACAGGTTTGGAAATTTGCCGCCTCTTTCGGATATATTTATTAAAGTATGTATATTTATATAATTATTGGAAAGATTATGCTATTTGAAATCTTATCTCGCACCAGATCTTTCTGAAGGTCTTTTCAGCATTGTTCAGGCTGATATGCTGCTTTTGTGCTGTTTATACTAGGTTTATCGATATCATAAGGTTGTTTCATATAAAGTTATAGAGGCTGCTTTGTTTTCTTTGTTTTTGGTTTTGTGGTTGTTGTTAGCTTTGAAAGTAGGGGCAATGTTGTATATTTGTTCTCAGGATAAAATTTTATCTTCTTTATTTTTCCATGGCCCCATGTTCGCAGTATGTATCTTCACACAGTATGTATCTTCATATATTGTGGATTCCAGCCTAATGTACATCTCTCTTCTCTAACTTTTGCTGGTATGGCGCGTCTTTCTCTTTCAAATTCCCAACGTCTCCACCTACATTCTCTTTCTTCGGCTTTTTCCCTCTCTTCTTTTTCTTCCTCTAGTTTAGCCTCTAGTTCGGCGACATGTTGCTCAAGTTTTGAAACAGAATCTTGCAGTTTCTTTTCCTCTACTCCCTGAAATTTTGGGTCTGGCTGACTATAAACTTTACCTACAGAAGGAGAAGGGGGTGGGAACTTGCGCTCAAAGTAAATTTTTAGAGCAGATTTGTCACGAAAACACTCCTCCTGCTCATACAATTCTTCAGAATTACTATATCTTGTTATATACTCTTCATCTTCAGTGTTATATCCTTTAACCATTTTAACTTCCTTTTTGGTACGAAGACCAAGAGACTCTTTAGTCATCCTATGTCTTAATACTTTCGTGAATCAGTCAATGCATTTAGCATCTCTTGGAAACCTATCTGGGCTTTATTTAAATAGTTTATGGTATTATTGGGTGTGGGACAGAATTCTTAATTAATTATCTATTATTATAATAT
>CAZFZD010000058.1:0-5648 GCA_964522895.1 Candidatus Woesearchaeota archaeon
TTGTTGCTCTCATCCCCCAGCCAAGTCAAGAGGACTTCCCGCAACTAAGTTAAAAAAAAGGCCAATGCTCCTGAGGCAATTGGAGCATCAGCAAAAGACGTAAGTAAAGGGCATTAGGGGGTGTGTGCCTTCGGAGGCGATACTCTTCGGAGGTCAAACCTTAGAAGAAACTAATGCCCTGTACCAATGATGTTTTACTTGATTAAGTCTATTCCCAGTTCTTCACAAGTCTGAACTGCTGCCACGCTCGGCTTAGACTTATCAACTTTTCCTAAGATGTAAGGCGAATTGACTCCGGTAACAATGGTCATTACTCTTAGCTTGCCACCCATGTCATTCGTAATCCTTGCACCCCAGATAACGTTTGCATCTGCATCCAATGCTTCTGTAATCATCTCACCAGCCCTGCTCACTTCATCAAGTGTCAGGTCATTTCCCCCAGTAATATGTATCAAAGCGCCAGTTGCGCCTTCATAGCTTACATCCAGCAATGGATTTGAAAGTGCTCGTTTTACAGCCTCATCTACTCTCTGTTCTGAATCAGATTCTCCTACACCAACAACAGATACGTCACCGTTGGACATTATTGCCTTTACATCAGCATAATCCAGGTTGACTAGGGAAGGTACTGCAATAATCTCAACAATCCCTTTGATCATTGTTGATACAAGCTCGTTTGCAACTGCAAATGCCTGTTGGATAGGCAAGTTACCTGCAATCTGCACCAGCCTATTGTTGTCAATGACAATTACTGTGTCACAAACTTCCCTCAATTGCTGTAATCCGAATTCGGCCTTGTCTATTCTTGTCCTTTCAATATCAAAAGGCATTGTTACGCAACCGATTACAATAGCTCCCATCTCTTTAGCCACTTGTCCTACGATTGGTGCTGCTCCGGTACCTGTTCCTCCGCCTAATCCTGCGGTAACAAATACCATATCAGTATTCTTTAATGCCTCTTTTATCTCAGAGATTTGCTCTTTGGCAGATTCTCTACCTTTTTCTGGATAACCGCCGCAACCCAGGCCTCTTGTCAAGTCACGACCGATAAGAATTTTCCTGTCTGCTTCCATCAATTCCAAGTGTTGCTTGTCAGTATTGATGGCCAATATTTCGGCACCTTGTACACCCTTCTTATGTAACCAGTTCGTGGCATTACATCCGCCACCGCCTGCTCCAACAACCTTTATGTTGGCTTGTCCTACAAGTCCTTCATCGGACTTCGTTTCTGGCGCTTGGTTTAGCGCATTTTGTACGATAAAATCCATATTCTTTCGCCTCCTATTTTTTTATGAATTTATGAAAATATAGTTTCCAATACCACAATCTTTATTAATCAGTTTTACTATACCTCATACTAGAAATAAGTTGTTTCGCCAAAAACAATAATTTCGCCAAAGACCTTTTCGCCAAAAAAGGTAAACGTAATCGCCAAATTTATAAGTTTTATATCGCCTAAATATTTATAACAGTATGAACTATATAAATATTTTTCAAGTTTAATATATATTTTATAGTATCTATTTCTACTTTGTCGAGGGAAAACGCTATTTTTTAAAAAAGTGCATCCCATACAAGTGAAAACAAAACATTTTTTAAGCACTTCGATTTAACTCTAAGGTAATGCTAAAAAATATTCTTCCAGGAGATTTAATAACAGTTAGTACCAAGGATAAAAAATTTACAGGAAAGTATTTCGCAAGCCCTGACAAGAAGCATATAGTCATAAAGCTTGATTCAGGATATAACATAGGAATCAGGAAAAGCCAGATAAAAGACATGAAGCTTGTCAAAAAATTCAAGAAACCGCAGGTTAAAAAGGAAAAGGTAAAAAAGGATCCAAAATTGAAGACAATCTCTGTTCTGCATACTGGCGGCACGATTAGCAGCGCAGTAGACTACAGTACTGGAGGCGTAAATCCGCATTTCTCGCCAGAAGAGCTCATCGCCATGTTCCCTGAACTAAAAGACATAGCCAATATAAGCTCTAGACTCGTGAGAAACATGGCTTCTGACGACATGCGTTTCAAACACTACAACATACTGGCAAAAGAGATTGAAAAAGAGGTCAATAACGGCTCAAAAGGCATCATAATAACGCATGGTACGGACACAATGCACTATACGGCAGCTGCATTATCATTTATTCTTGAAGATTTGCCTGTTCCAGTTGTGCTTATAGGGGCCCAAAGAAGCTCTGACAGGGGCAGTTCTGACGCTGCAATGAATTTCATCTGTGCAGCCAGGTTCATCGCAAAAGCCAATTACGCTGGAGTTGCCATCTGCATGCACAAGGATATGAATGATGAGTTTTGCATAATCCTGCCAGGTACTAAAGCAAGAAAGATGCATACAAGCAGAAGAGACGCTTTCAAGACAATAAATTGCCAGCCTATTGCTGAAGTGAGCTATCTTGAAGACAAGATAAGGTTCATGAAAAAGTATAAGAAAGAAAACAAGGGAAATCTTAAGTTAAAACCAATCAAGGAAAGGCTGAAAATCGGCTTATTAAAAGCGCATCCGCAGATGTTTGCAGTAGAACTTGAGCCTTATGATAAGTTTGAGGGTTTGGTGCTTGAAGGCACAGGATTAGGACATTTTCCTATCTCAAAGATTGACGAGTTTACTGCCGAGCACAAGAAAATATATTCAAAAATCAAGTCTTTGGCCAAGAAGATGCCAGTAGTAATGTCCTCACAAACTATCTACGGAAGAGTGCAGATGAACGTATACGGTCCTGGAAGAAAGCTACAGGAAGCAGGCGTATTCGGCAACTATTCAGACATGACTCCAGAAACGACATTTATCAAATTAGCATGGCTCATCTCAAACTATCCTGAAAAGGTAAAAGAGATGATGCTAGAAAATCTCAGGGGAGAGATCAACGAGAGGCTGTTACAATGATTGAGTATAAGAAACTGGGATTCAAATGCGGGCTTGAGATCCATCAGCAATTGGAAACCAATAAGCTTTTCTGCAACTGCCCTCCAATAGTACATGACGAAAATCCAAAAATATTTTTCAAAAGAAAATTAAGAGCTGTAGCCGGAGAGACAGGAGAAGTTGATCTGGCGGCAGCGTTTGAGCAGAACAAGGACAAGATTTTCAATTATCAGGCATGCCCTGACAGCAGCTGTCTAGTAGAATTTGATGAGGAACCCCCTCACCATGTTAATCAAGAAGCATTGGAAACAGCTTTAGAGATTGCATTATTGTTAAACTGCAAGATTATAGACCAGATACATTTCATGCGTAAGACCGTGATTGACGGCTCAAATGTTTCCGGTTTCCAAAGGACGGCATTAGTCGGCGTTGACGGCCATATTGAAACTTCAAAAGGCAAGGTAAGTATTCCCACAGTGTGCCTTGAAGAAGAAGCGGCAAAGAAAGTGGATGCAGAGAAAAACAAAGTAACTTACAGGTTGGATCGCTTAGGAGTACCGTTAATAGAGATTGCTACTGGACCAGAGATAAAGGATGCAGCGCATGCCAAAGAATCAGCTTCCATACTTGGCATGATCTTAAGGTCTACAGGTAAAGTCAAGAGAGGCATCGGCAGCATAAGGCAGGATGTGAATGTATCGATTAAAGATAAGTCAAGAGTGGAAATAAAAGGTTTTCAAGATTTAAAAAGCATACCGCTAGTAATAGAGAACGAAGTCAAGAGGCAGGAATCATTAAACAATCCAAAGCCAGAGGTAAGGAAAGCAGAGCAGGATGGAAGTACGAGCTATCTTAGGCCTATGCCTGGAGCTGCAAGGATGTATCCTGAAACAGACATCAGACCTATAGAAATTAGCCAAACAATGCTGAAAAAGATTGAATTGCCTGAACTCATTGCTGAAAAATCGATGAAGCTGGAAAAGAAGTTCGGGCTTAACGCAGATCAGGCAAATGAAATAATAAAGGAAGAGATAGATTTTGAAGGCTATACTGCTTCATTTAAGAATATTGAGCCAAAACTTTTAGCAACAATACTTACTGTTTATCCTAAAGAACTGAAAAGCAGGTATGGTATTGAAAACCCCAAGATAAGCCATGAAGCTTATTCTGAAATCTTGAGGCTTCTTGACAAAGGAGAAATATCCAAAGAGGCTGTAATAGAACTTATGGCTGATGCTGCACAGGGCAAAAAGATTGATGCTTCAAGGTTCAAGAGCATTTCTGAAGCACAATTGAAGAAAGAATTGGAAAAGATTGTCAATGAAAACAAAGATGCCCCCATAAACGCATTGATGGGAGAAGCCATGAAAAGGTTCCGCGGAAAAGCCGAAGGAAAACGCATAATGGAAATCCTCAAGACCTTGATTTGACCCTAATCTTTTGTTTCAATCACTAACTTATTGTTCTCAGTATAGATAAATGTCTCTTCTCCTGGCTTTAATTTTAAGTAATCTGCTATCTTTTTAGGGATCCTTACTGCTAGGGAATTTCCAGTTTTTGCAATTTTTGTTGTGGCACTCAGGCCCCACAGGCCTTTTTGTTTTGCAATCTTCTCAATCTTCTTGGTAGTTTCAGAATAAGTAAAGGATTCCTTACAATAGCTACATACTTCTGCAGGAAATTCTCCCAAATATACACCATACATATATTCCTTTACTTTAGTTTTTTTCAGGGTTCCTTTTTCACATATCGGACATTTCATAAAACATGTCTCAAGAATACCCGGGCCTTTTGACTTGGAATGAATTGAGACTTTCACCTCCTGTTACCAGTATGATGTTTTGCTCTTGGATTGGTTGTTTATAGCTCTCGCAACTCTTTTCAGAGTTCAACTTCTCAAGTCTTGGTGGTTTTATATCACCGACAGAATATCTTTCCAGTAAAATTGCTTTTACTTTCTTGTAAGGAGTATATAGACCTATCTCAGAATCATAGTTCCTACTTAAGATATTCAATGCACCATTCACATCAGCATCTTCTATATAACCACATTTAATGCAGGTAAATCTCTCACCTTGTCTATTGTCTTTATGGACATATCCGCAGTTTGAGCATTCTTGAGAAGTGTATGCCGTGTTTTGGTATGCTAACTCAAGACTCTTGAGTTGAGATATGAATATAAGTTTTTTTTTGAGAAATCCTCTTTTCCATTGATTTAATAGCCTATTTGACTTCCTGGTATATTTCTTTCCATTATCAAACCTGTCTAATTTCTCAAGGACTATTGTTTTTAGTTTTGGATTTTTTGAAACAAAATCATTAACTGCCCGATTAACATTGTTTTTTATAGTCTCCTCTATCTTAATTTTGTTCTTATTATACTTTTTCTTGCCGAGATTATATTTTTCCAGATGCTTAATCTTTTTGTATGTATTATTGTCTTTAGTTTCCTGATATTTCTTGTGTAGCTCTTTTCTCAAAGCGTATAATTTGTTTCTCTGTTTTTGTTTCTTCTGGAACTGGTCATCAAGCTTCTTTTCTAATTCGTACCAAGCTTCTCCATATTTTTGTTTGTTAGAATCAACAATCAATTTCCTGAAGCCTTTATCAATAGCAACTTCTTGGTTATTATTATTTTCTTTTGGCTCTTCTTCAATTGGAATATGGAGATTAATATTTCCTTGTGCATCAAGACAAACAATAAAACATCCTTTTCTTTGATTAAAGAATTTGTAATGGATGTAGAAGGTAATTTATGGGTACAA
>CAZFZD010000059.1:0-5636 GCA_964522895.1 Candidatus Woesearchaeota archaeon
TTAGCTCTTGGCTTAGAATCATTAGGCTTGTGTGGTTCATTCCTTCTTACATCTGCAACTAAGAGATGCCTGTCATAATCTAAAAATTCTTTCTTTAGGTTTTTATTACCTGTAAATTCTACTAATCCTCTTGCTAAAGCCAACCTTGCTGCATCAGCCTGGCTGCTCCATCCGCCGCCATATGTATTGATTTCAACATCTACTTTCTTTATGGCATCTCCTGCAATAAGAACAGGCTCCATTATTCTCATCCTTGCTATCTTTGGTTGTAATGAATCCAATAATTGTTTGTTTATCCTTATAATTCCCTTTCCAGGTTTAAGAGTAGCTCTTGCCTTTGCCTGTTTTCTGCTTCCTGAAGTATGTACTTTTTTCATCTTTCTTTTGCTCCAAGTTCTTTAGTTAATTGTTCTACAGTCATATATTTTGCGGTTTGAAGCTTTTCTATTCCGCTGTTATTCAATGTTATGCTCTTTTTATCTTTTAATGTTTCTGGAACGCCTTTATGGCATGTTATTTTCTTGAATGCCGTCTTGCCTCGTTCCTTCTTATAAGGTAACATTCCCCTAATTGCCCTTTTAACGAACATATGTGGCGTTCTTCGGATAATAGGGCCATGAAAAGGATTGCCTCTTTTTCTTCGGTTAGTATAATTTGCAACTATCTCAGACCTTTTTCCAGTGATTATTGCTTTTTCAGCATTAATAATCTCTACTTTCTCACCTTCAAGGGCTTTCTTAGCAGCAACAGTAGCCACTCTTCCCAATATCATGTTAGTTGCATCAATGATCATCCTAATATCCTCACTCCCTTGCCTTTTGGGTTTAATTTCATAAGTTCTGGAATGGATAAGGTTTTCCCTTTTTTGTTAGCCTTTTCTTTGGCTTCTGAAGAGAATCTCCATGCAGCAAGATTGACTTTTTTCGTAAGTTCTCCTGCTGAAAGAACCTTGCCAGGCACTAATATTGTTTCATTATCTTTAGAGGACCTTTCAACTTTAGATAAATTAAGCTTTCTTCTATTCCTTGTAGGCTTGCTTAGCTCTTCTGCGACCCTTTTCCAAATTGGAGCCTTCTCTTTATTTGAAAGTTTTTTAAGATCCACAATCAACTTTTTGAGTTGAATGTTTGTTGGTCCTGTTCTTTTTACCATTTTTTTTCCTTTTTAGTTAATGAGGGGGACGCGATTCGAACGCGCGCATCCACTAAGGAACTAGGCCCTCAACCTAGCGCTTTTGACCAGACTCTGCCACCCCCTCACGAGGGCATTATTTGAGTTTTTTAATTTCTTTATCCAAGGCATCAAGTTCATTATCAAAAACATTCAATGCTTGGGAAAACATTTCATTAACTGGAAGTTGTCCCCAGCTTTCAATTGTTAGTATGAAATCCTTTTTGCTTCCTTCAACAGTGATGGCTTCGCAAACATTTTCACAAGCCTTGCAAAGGTCGCATTTTTCCACATCTGTAACCTTTAATTTTCCAGATTCAACTTTCAGGATATTTTTAGGACATTCTTCAACAGCCAGTTTCAATTCTTTAGGGCTTCCTTGTTTTGTCTTTATTACTGGATATCCTTGATAATAAGCATATCCCGGACTGAATTTTGCATGTTCTTTTCCTCTCCCTAGCCTTGCCATTGCTTCAAATTTTAAGGTTTGTCCTTCAAGCAATTTTACGATTGGAATCTTTGGTAATGCGGGCTGAACTTTCGGATCAGTAGATTTAATGTCTTCTGCATAAACAGTGCAAGGTCCAGCTTTATTAAGGCTTAACTTAAGCTCGCATTTTGCGCAACCTTCTTCCTTGCATTTGCAGTCTTTTGGCTCCACATAAGTCTTAAGATCAGTAGTCAATGGAACAAGGCCAAGCCGATTTGCCAAAAATTCATCAAATAATGCTGAACCATTTTCTATAAAAGTTACTGTATCTATGGCCATTGTTGGAAGCCGATTGGCAATCATCCTTCTTATTGTATTAAGATAACCGGGATTAGTGCCTTTAATTAAAAATTTTCCAACATCCTTTGAATAGTTTATTTTTTTAATTTCCATTAAACCCTCCTGCCTCGTTTTCCGCCTTTTTTCCTACAGGAATCGTGTGGTACTGTGGTAACCTCTTCAATGTTTCCAATTCTCAATCCGACTCTTGATAATGCCCTTATTGCTGCCTGAGCTCCAGGTCCGGTATTGCTAGGCCCATTATGTCCGCCAGGCGCTCTCACTTTGACATGTATGGCATTTATGCCTTTCTCCCTAGCTCCTTCAGCCGCCTGTTTTGCAGCTGACATTGCTGCTGTGGGGCTGGATTCCATCCTATGTGCTTTTACAACCATGCCTCCAGAACTTTTTGAGATTGTTTCTGAACCTGTCATGTCTGTAATATGAATAATAGTGTTATTATAAGAAGAATAAATATGTGCAATGCCCCATTTTAATTTGTCTGGTCTAGGTCTCATTCTTTTTTCTCCTCTTCCTTGGGTTTTTCAGTTTTCTTTGGAATCTCTTGTTCGGCTTTCTTCGGCTCTTCAGATTTTTGTTCTTGTTTCACTTCTTTGGGTTTTTCTTCTTCAGCTTCTTCAACCTTTTCAACTGGTTTTGCTTCCTTTGCCTTTCTTTCAGGATGTTCCTCGCTTGACAATGCGGAATTGGGCTTGAAATTTATATTTGTCTGCTCATTGTTCAATACAATGTATGAAGGGATGGTAACTTTCTTATCACCGATTAGAATATGTCCATGCACAATGAATTGCCTGGCTTGTTTCATGCTTTTTGCAAGATTCTGTTTGAAAACAAGAGTTTGTAATCTCCTTGCCAAAAGATCTTCAACTTTTAAGTCAAGTATGTTTTCTAATTTTGTTCCAGCTTCGATAAGGCCCATGCGCATAAGCTTGTCTGTCATTTGCTTTTTCTCTTTTTCAGCCTGTTCGTCCTGCCTACGGATAAGTTCTTTAGCCTGAGTTTTAAATTTCTGTAAGATTGTTCCCATCTTCCATAATTCTTTTTTATTCTTTAATCCGAAATCTTTTAATAAGGTATTTTCAGCGGTAATCCTATCTGCTTGCCAAGGATGTCCTGGCGGATTGTACTTTTTCCTTTGTTTTCTTGGATCTCCCATGTTTACTTACCTGCTTTTGCTGCTTTCCTTCTTGAGACTCCCAGTGATTTTCCCTTTCTGAAATGCCCTTTAGTCCTTTGACCGCGAGTAGGTAATCCAGCTGCATGCCTCATGCCTCTATAGGCCTTGATTTTCTTTAATCTTTTGATGTCATCTTCAAGATTCAATTTTAAATCAGAAGTAATGATATGTTTGTCCTCTCCAGTTTCATAATCTTTTCTCCTATTTAGGACCCATTCAGGAGCACCAAACTTTTTTGGATCTTTTATTATATTTTCTATCTCTTCAATCTGCTTATCCGATAAACTGCCAACTTTTATATTTTTGTCAATTTTCAATAAGTTACAGATGATTCCTGCCAAAGAAAATCCCACGCCTTTAACTCTTTGCAATGCAAGGAAAATTGGCTTAGTTCCAATTACATCAGAATTAATAAGACGTACCATTTGTCTTAGTTCTTGTTTTTGTTCTTTTTCTTCGGCCATTTTTTAAATGTTGAAATTGGTTTATTTAAATAGTTTGTGTTTTGTGAGCATTTTATTTTACAAAAAGCCTATACTTATCTTCTTCTTTCAATTCGCTTATAATCCTCTTTATTATTGCTTTTTCAGGGTCTGGAAGCAATTTTACCCTTTTTTTCAAGTCTTCAAAATCTTTGAAAGGCCCTTCTTTTCTTTCTTCAATGATTTCCCACATATGCTTTTTGCCGATACCTGGCAATAATTCTATCTGATGCATTCTTGTGCTTATGGCTCCTGCATTGTTGAAAAATTCAACAAACTTTTCCTTCTTCTTTTCCACAAGGCTTTTTATAATATACTCCAGTTCCATCTTTCCTGTTTCAGTCAATTTTTTCATAGGCAATTTTCCTGCAATATGATGGATCTTTTCTCTTTTGCCTTCACCTATATAAACTTCTTCATTAGGCTTTATTTCCACACCCTTTCTTGGAATTAATTCTAACAAGGAGAAATGCTCGATTCCTAGAGCCTGAACTATAGGGGTCTTCCTATACATTGGCCTATTGTCAAACGGATATCCGTTTGGCAAAAAATCAAGGACAATTGCCGTTTCTTCCTTTTTTAATTCCATTTTCATTCCTTTAATGCACCTAATATTTTTTTCAGGTCTTCTTCTTTCAAAGTCAAGGCTTCATTGCTTAATATAGTTTTTAATGAATCCATATCTTCTGGTTTTATATCTATGATCTTGACAATGTGCCTTTCTTTCAACCTTGTAATGCCAAGGTCGTCTAATTTTTTTCTTAATTTGCTTGTTTTTTCCTTGCTGACAAAATGTTCAAGGTATTCTTTTGTTTTATTTCCTCTGAAAGTCAATTCTTTATCCCTTTTTTCTATTTTGCCAAGCCTATCAGCCACTTCTGACATTGTCAGTGGCTTTTCCGATTTAACATTAAATTGTGCCATTTATGCCTCCATCTTCAAATGTATTGGGTGAACTACAACAGTCTTTTTCATGTTGCCGTCTTTAATCTCCACCTTGTAACATTCACCTTGTTTTCCGACGACAGTTCCACTCTTACCCTGGAATCTTGGGAATGGCATGCCTCCTTGAACAGCAGGTTCTGCTTTTAGCCTAACTTTATTTCCTTCTTTGTAATTCTGGAAATATTTACTAATGCTTATTTTTCCTTTTTGCCTGTACTGTTTCCTAAGCTTACTTCTAGTCTTCCTTCTAAATCCGCCTACCCTTTGTACCATTTTGCCTCCTTAGACGTCTTAGATAAAAATGGCTCCTCTTTATAAATCTTTTTATATCTAAGCAGCCATATATTTTCAAGAATCTGTAATTAATGATTGTATGTTAAGTTTCCATGATTAAGTTGTTAAGGGGCAAGAATCTTTGATAACAGTTTCTAATTCCATGGATTCTATAAAAGATTTGAGATTTTTGATATTTTTGCTGTTTATGATCTCTTCAAACTTGCACAAGACACTATAAATCTCTAAACTTTTACAAAAATCGCCACATCCTTGCTTACAAATGCTTCTTTTACAGATATTTATCAGTCTTTGGAGACTTTTGTTTTTTTCTATAGTGTGGCATTGCGGCATAATTAAGGAGATTCTTCTAAACATTCTCCAAAAATCCTTTTTTTCAATTTCGGTTACAGCCTTAATAATACAAACGTCCTTAACATATTCAATAATTTCAAATCCAGAAAGTTCAGGCAATAAACCTTCAATTTCAAGGATATCGCAATCATGCAGTCTTACTTCATCATAACCTAATTGATATGCTTTTATCAATTTCTCCTTTGAAAAAGCGAATTTTATGGGTTTTTTATTTTCCTTGAAATCAGCAAAGATGGTAATCTTTCCTAACTCCTGTTTTAGGCAAAGTTCATGGCCTTTTTTTATATTGTGTTTCTTTATCCAATCTGCAGGCAAGCTAATCACATGTGATTTATTGCCCATGAGGATTACATTTCTTTTCATTGCAGCCTTTTTCAACTTTATTAATATATATTATTATTCTTTACAAAAATGTAAAGTTTCC
>CAZFZD010000060.1:0-5575 GCA_964522895.1 Candidatus Woesearchaeota archaeon
ATCTGGCAAGAGTGAACAGACCCCAAACTAATGGCAAAGCTGAAAGATTCTTTCTGACATATAAAACAGAGTTTGCGACTGGAAGTTTCTCTAGTCTGAAAGACTTTATTAGGCATTATAATGAAGACCGCTTACACATGAGCCTTCATTATAAAACTCCCAGAGAAGTCTGGGATTCATTTAAAAATGTCTAGTAGTTTCGAGGTGTCTAGTAGTTTCGGGATAACAGACATAAGCTAAGCTTTCATAAAGCTTATAAATCCAATTTTAATATATTCAATAAAGGAAGTTGATAAAATCTATTATAAAGGACGCAAGGAAGGAGTAAGCAATGAAGCTGTCAGAGGTAAAATTACTATCAAGAAAATAAGAAAGTATTGTACTAGACCCGGAATGAAAGACTGCCTTTTTAGGAAAGTGAGTTATTATCCAACTTATCTACTCCTTAAAACAAATATTACTCCCACACAAGTGACTTGGATATCGGTAATCTTTGGTTTGGTTTCTGTTCCATTTTTTTATTTTGGCATATACAAATGGACATTGATAGGTACTTTGATTTTAATTATTTCAGCTTTATTGGATCATATTGATGGCAGTATAGCTCGTTATAAGCAAATTTATTCCGCAAAAGGATATTACCTTGATGAAGTAGGATCTTTTATTTTTAATTCCGGATTCTTGCTCATGCTTGGTTTTGGAGGATATAATAAGACCGATAATATAATTTGGCTTTATTTAGGTATCGCTTGTTTATTTTCATATCTTATCTATCTTGTTATAATTTTCCATAGCAAATTGAGAGAAACAAATAATATTAAGAAATCTAGTGCTGCAGAAAAACATCCTAAAGTTTATAAGAAATATACTCTTTTAGCAAAACTATTGCCTGCACATACAGATCATATGCATTATGCTCTTGTGATACTGGCCATTTTAGGAATTGCAGAGTGGCTTGTTCCCTATGTTGCATTTGCTTATAGTATTCGTTGGTTAGGTAAAGCAACATATGACTATTTGCATTCTTACGAGTAAAAATAAATGTTTTAGTTTTTCATAATTTATTTAAGCTCTATAATTGTTTGTTTAAGCATGAATAATAATCAAAAAGCGTTAAAAACTATTGCAAAAGGCGTATCTCTTCTTTTGGTCGGTATGTTTCTTTCTAAGTTTTTTATGTATTTATATCGAATTATTGTTGCACGTTATTTGGGTCCATCTTCTTACGGTTTAATAAGCCTCTCTTTAGCTGTAATAGGTCTAATAACTCTTTTTAGTCTTTTGGGTCTGCCACAAGGGATTGTAAGGTATATCTCTTATTATAGGGGCAAAAATGATAATAAGAGCATAAATGGTGTAATCTTTTTCACTTTCTTGCTTACAGTGCCTTTAAGTATAATCTTGACAATTTTATGCTTCTTTTTTTCTGAATCCATTTCAATCACATTTTTTCATAAAGCAGAACTCTCACCTATTCTTCGAATATTCGTATTATCAATTCCTTTCTTGGTTATTATAAGCAATACAGAAAAAATCCTTTTGGCATTCCAAAAAATCAAGTATATTGTAATCTCTCGTAATATCATAGAGAATGCTTCAAAAGTAATCCTGGCACTTTTTTTCATCTTAATGGGCGCCAGCGTTATAGGAGTATCTATCGCATATCTTGTAGCAATATCTCTCTCTACAATGGTCCTTCTGTATTTTTTGCATATTAAGACATATTCTTTTTGGAATGTATTTAAAGACCGCATAGCTGTTTATAGAGATTTAATAAGATTTTCTGCTCCTTTGTTATTTAATGAAATATTTGCCAACCTTTTAGTATGGACTGATACTTTAATTTTAGGTTATTTAGTTTCAAGCGCTTTAATAGGAGTTTATAATGCAGCAGTCCCTACTGCACTATTAGTCTATATTTTCCCTACAACTTTTCGTACAGTATTTTATCCTATGATTAGCGAGACTTATGCGCAAAAAAAGGATTATAAAATGCTTTGCAACAGTGTTAATAAATGGATATTTTTTCTTACCTTGCCCATACTTTGCTTATTGATTATTTTTTCGCGGAATATCTTGAACATTTTTTTTGGAGGTGCTTATACCCAAGGTTATCTGGTTTTGATTGTCATTGCTTCTTCTTATCTCATATATTCAACCGCAGCAGTTTCACATAGCTTGCTATTTTTATTTAAAAAGACAAAACATGTCTTCTTTAATACAATTTTCTCTTTCGGAGTCAATATAACTTTAAACTTACTTTTAATCCCCAAATACGGAATTCTAGGAGCGGCGATAGCTACAGGTTCATCGTTGCTACTAAGAACTTTATTGATATCTGTTGAAGCATTTTATTTTACAAAGATTATTCCATTTAGACCCAACTTTTTCAAGTCAATCTTAGGAAGTGTGATTGCTTCTGCTGTAATACTCTTGATTCTACAATATTTGCCAATAAATCTTCTGATGTTAATTCTATACGGGATAATCTTTTTAGTAGTTTATATTCTTGTCCTTTTATTGCTTAAATCATTTGAAAAAGATGATATAATGATTATCATTATGATACAAAATAAGTTGAAATTAAACTGGCTAAATAAATGGATAAGGAAGTAATTTTTTGCTTAGGCTAAGAGTACATAATGCTTATAAAGCTGAAAATGGCACAACATAAAGAGGTTAACCAGATGAAAGTCGCGATATTAAATACCCATGGACCTAATACTGGCGGTGGGAAATGTGTTTATAAAAGTTTTGAGTATTTCCAGAGATGGTGTGTAGATGCTACTCTTTTTGATATGTCTTATAAGGGCTTTAAAAGCACTAAATTTAATATAAAAAGGATTAAACCATTCCCTCTGCCAATTCTCAGACAGTGCCTGAATGATTTATTTTTTGCCCCTTCGAAAGTTCCTAAAGGATATGATGTTTACCACATTACTGTTCAAGGCAATGGAGCATTTCTTAAGCATCTCGGTAAGAATACAGTCATAACTGTACATGACTTAATCCCCATACTTACTAAAAAGAGCATGCCAAGTATTATCAACTGGATTTCAAAGCGAAGCATTCTTTATGCTAAGAAAGCCGGGATTATTATTGCAGATTCTGAGCATACAAAACGCGATATACAGCGTTATTTCAAAATTAATTCTGAACGAATAAGAGTGATTAATCTCGCGATAGATCATAAGATTTTGAAGCCATTGGGCAAAAGAACATATGATTCTCATAAGAAAATAATACTTCATGTGGGTTCTGAGGAACAAAGAAAAAATGTTCATCTATTAATTAAGGCATTCTATAAAATTTTGTCTAATATCCCTAATGCAGTACTTTATCGTGTTGGTCCTAAGAGTAATAAGATTAGCCGCATGATAGAATCATTAGGATTAAGCGATAAAGTAAAATATTTTCATGATATTCCAGATACAGGCTTGGTAAAATTATATAATGAGGCTGATGTTTTTGTCTTTCCATCTTCTTATGAAGGTTTTGGCGTGCCTCCTTTAGAAGCTATGGCTTGTGGTTGTCCAGTTATATCTTCAGTCGCAACTTCTTTAGCTGAAGTGGTTGGTGATGGAGTCTTGAAATTAAATAATCTTACAGTTGAAGAAATTTATAAGAGTCTGCTTTTTGTACTTTCAAATAAAGATGTTGCAAAACGCCTTAGTCTTGCAGGCATAAAACAAGCTAAGAAATTTTCATGGAAGAAGTATTCAAAACAACTATATGCAGTTTATGAGGAAATATATGAAAATATGAACCGAAAACCTTTTTAAGAAAGATAAATTAACAACCAAAAATGAAAAAAATTTTAATAACAGGAGGTGCAGGTTTTATAGGTAGTCATGCAGCCGAGTATTTTCATAAGAAAGGTTATGCAGTCACTGTTTATGATAATCTGTCCCGTGCCAATTTGCTCAAACAGGATTCCTATTTGAATAAGAATTGGGATTATCTTAAGAATAATAACATTGGAACTTTGGTAAGAGCTGATATCCGCGATATGGATACTTTGGAAGTAGCCGCCAAAGATTGTGATGTAATATTGCATACTGCAGCTCAAACCGCAGTTACGACTTCTTTAGTGAATCCAGCCGAGGATTTTAGCGTGAATTGCCGTGGCTCATTCAACATTATGGAAGCAGCAAGATTGAATGATGTTGGGACTGTAATCTATTGCTCTACTAATAAAGTTTTTGGTGATAATGTAAATAAAGTTTCTGTGAATGAGTTAGAGAAACGATATGCTTTTGAAGAAAAATTTAAGAATGGAATCCCTGTAGATTTTAATATTGATCATTGCGAACATACGCCATATGGCACAAGTAAACTGGCAGGAGATTTATATGCACAGGATTTTGCGCAAGTTTATGGCATTAAGACTGGAGTTTTTAGAATGAGCTGTATTTATGGAACCCGACAGTATGGTGTTGAAGATCAAGGTTGGGTCGCTTGGTTCGTAATAGCTTCTTTATTGAATAAGTCAATTAACATATTTGGTAATGGTAAGCAGGTCAGAGATGTTTTATATGTTGAAGATTTAGTAAGGGCTTATGATTTATTTATTGAAAAAAATACAAAAAGTGATGTTTTTAATATAGGGGGAGGTCCAAATAATACATTATCACTTTTAGAACTGCTGGAAACAATAAAAAAACAAACTGGCTTGGCATCTAATTTGACTTATAGTGATTGGAGAGCTTCTGACCAAAAGGTATTCATCTCAGATATAAGTAAGGTGAAGGAAACCTTGGGGTGGGAACCTAAAGTTGAACCTGAAGAAGGTGTGGAACGTTTAATAGATTGGGTAAAGCAAAATAAAGATTCTTTGAGGTAAATAGAAATTATGTCTTTTGAAAAAGAATATTTTGAAGAATATACTGAACAAACACTAAGATGGAATTTTTGGGAAGATTTTGTCAAAAAGAATGTTAAAAGAGGTCAGAGTGTATTGGAAGTTGGCTGTGCATTTGGTTATCTAGTCAATAGATTAGAATTTGACTATGCGACTTATGGTATTGATGTATCTAAATATGCTATTGATATGGCAAAAAAAACTGCTCTGAATACAAAATTTTATGTGATGGATGCAGAAAACATGGATTTTGAAAAGAAGTCTTTTGGGGTCATCTTCTGTTTGGATGTTCTTGAACATTTAAGGAATCCGGAAAAATGCATTGAGAGATGCGCAAAACTATTAGGTAAAGAAGGTTTTTTAATAATAAGCGTTCCTAACAGGAAATCCATCATGAAACCTTTAAAGCAATCTTCTTGGTTTGCTTATATTGACAAAACTCATATTTCTTTGTTCTCACCGGATAAATGGAAGTCTTTATTAGTAAAGCACGGATTTACTATAGAAAAAATCTTTACTGATGGTTTTTTTGATATACCTTATCTCCCCTTAATTCCAAGATTTTTGCAAAAGCTTTTTCTTATTCCAGGTTGGCTTCAATATAAATTAAAAAAACCTTTTTTAAAAAGAGGAGAAAATATAGTCTTTATCTGCATAAAGAAGAAATAATTTTAAACTTTACCTCACTTCTTTAACCTTTGGATCAGGCAACTT
>CAZFZD010000061.1:0-5468 GCA_964522895.1 Candidatus Woesearchaeota archaeon
CAATAAAATTAAGAGTGATTTCGACACCTTTTTTATCCATATTCTGTCACCTCTCTTTGATTACTTGATATTATAGCTAAATATCCTTTTAAAGTTTTCTATAGCTCCAGTTTAGCTTGAGATGCATGGCCCCTTAAGACAAAGCCCTAATATGCTTCTCTTTCTTTCAAAATCTATGCTAGTCACGCCTTGCCTTGCTTCAATAAAGGGCCCGTACTCGCATTCTCCGCCTTCCATGAAAGACGGCACAAACCCCTTTTCAAACAATTCGCATTCGGCTGAGCTGCAATCAACATTGTGCCCGCCGACTATTCCGCTCCTGGAAAGCTTTTTGCAAAGGCACAGGCAAGAACTGGTTCCACACTCTTGCGGCTTTTTAATCTTGTTCCTCAGGATGCTCAACTGCCCGCAGCCCCAGACACCATCTTTTCCAAAACTGGCAGAACCTTTGTCAAAGCCCATAAGGATCTTATCCTCTTGAACCTCCAATGTTGACGATCCTTTCTCGCCATCTTCAAGCCTTGAAAAGAATGCAACCAACTCTTCCAGAGTTACTGGCTCTTGCTCCTGTTCGCTGCAATCTATCTTGCAATCCTCGCCAGAATAGATGGAATCCTTAAGTATTGGAAGCTTGCATATGAAATCATTAGCAAACCTTTTAGTTGTTGCAGTATTGCCAAATCGCTGGAAATCATAACCTATCTTGAATATCAAGCTTTGCTTGCTCAAGCCAATTACTTGTCCTTGTTGAACAAATGTGCCAGAAATCTTATCGTCAGAGACTTTGCCTTTTCTTTGATATTCGGGCCCAATGCTAGACAAGCCAGTAAGATTGACATATTTCTTGTTGCCATAATCATCAAACACTGGCTCTCTTTCCTCATCAAAGACTTCATACAATAAAACATAAGGCTCTTCACAATCAGCACAAGAATCCACAACAACTGCGGCAGCGAAAGGCACAAACACTTCGCTGTCCTGCTTTACCTGCAACCTATAGCCGAAGCCGTCTTCATATGCCAAAGCGCATGAAGTTACAGCCTTTATGTTCTCAACATCAACTGGCCATGTCAAAAGATTCTTTAGGCTTATTTCATTAGAACACACCTTGCGGGAATCAAGGGCTTGCATTATCCTTTGCACCCTATCGTCATATTGTATAAAATCCTTCCCTACGGTCAAAAAACTTAATTCTGCAGGATTTATCTCCACTGCCTCATCTTCAACCTTGTCAGTTATCAAGCAGACTTCATTCTCTCGCTTGAAGAATTCTGGAATCTGCAAGAAATCTGCATAAGTATAAAACTTGTATTCTTGAGAATCTCGACCAGGCATCCTGACTATCAAGCTGCCTTCATCATTAGTTATTACCAAATCTTGAGGAACACAGGCAATGTCAGAGTTTTCGGCATATCTTGCATGCATGGCCATGCTCAGCTTCACTCCTTCAACCTTTTTGCTTGCAAGAATCATGTTCTTGTCAGTTACCAAAGTCACCACTAGATCATTTTCCTGATTCTGCAATTTGAGCACATAACCTGAAGGAAGTTTTCCAGCGTTAAGGTTGCAATAGCATCCGTCAAAATTTGCTGAAAGGCATTTATCTATTGACAATAAAAATTCCTTTGCATAATTGCTTCCCATCTCCTGCTTCTCTGCTTCACTTGTTATGTTAAACACTTCATCAGAGATTATTCCTATCCTGTCGCCTATGTCGGGAAAGAATACAAAAACAATTCCTGCAATTACAAGTATCACAACCAAAGCCAATACCAGCTTCTGCAATGTGCCAATCTCTTTGTCAACCATTTAGCCTCTCCCTACCATGTTTTGAAAAAAATGCCTTATGCCTTCAACTATCCTGTCGCCTATGTTAGTGGCAAACATCAGCAAGACTACCAATGCCAGCAAGACTAAGACTATGACTGCAAGATATTCTATGGATAAGCTTCCTTTTTTCATTTTATCATATCTCCTTTACTCCAATAATCGAGCCGGGAGCATCATAAATCTCTATTCCTTTATATAAGTCGCCATATGAAGGGCAATAATAGTTTCCTCCCTCTTCCAATGTAAGAAATGGTGTAATAATCAGCTTGTCGCCTAAATCTATTATGCCTTCCCCTAAGGGAGATTGTATTAGCCTATTACTATCAAAAAATAGGATATAATAAGCTTGGTCCTTGTTTAATTTCATGCCTCCTTCAAAAATTGAGGCTTCAATACACAATGTTGGCCCCTCTGACCCTTGCTGCAGGTAATTGAAATCCGAATCTTCCAGCTTCTTTACTTTGCTTGTACCCTTGTGCTCAATAAGATGCTGCAAGAGCTCGTCATAAGTAAACTCTTCTTTTAATTTAAAACTGTAGACTGACGTAAGAGAAGCTGACCAATCCACGTCAATCTCGCCCTGATGATACATCCACCATGTGTCAACTAGCAGGTTTGCCACCTCTTCCTTGCTCTGGCTCTCCTCAAGGATCTCTAAGCTGCAAGTTGTGGGCATCACTTTCTTGAAAAAACTGTTGCTTGACTTTAGGCCATTAGTCATCCAGCAGCTGAACTGTGACATCTTGCTCGAATCAAACTCCTCATAAGTGAGAAAGATTATGCCGGAAGCAATGACCAAAAACGCCAGCAAGAGAATTAGGCCAATCAACTGTTCAATACTTAATGCTCCTCTTTTTTTCATTGTCCTATCCTAAAGCAAAATTTCTAAGATTGATGATAATAAGGAATGCTATGATTCCCAAAAGGATTGTCAATATTATCAATATCAAGCTTCTTGTTGCCATGTTCAAACGCCTGTCGCCCTGGTCGAAATCATGACTGCCAGTGCATTGAATGCAATCATTGTCAAAGCAGCCACTATTACATAAAAGATTGTGCTTTTATATAAATTTTTACCAATCTTGTTTTCTTCATTTAGCTTGTCAACACCATTCTCAATCCCGTTGCTGAGTATTGACAATACGATAACGACTTCTATGAGATAAATCCCCACCACTATCTGGAAAAAGTAAGGAGGCATGAGGCTTTCAACCGGAAACATACCAGCCAGATCTCCCAAACCACCAATGTTTGCCCCTGCACCAGCACCTTCTCCTCCAGGTACATTCTCCATAGCAGCACCAAGACCGCCGATTATTGTTGTAATCATTGTGCCAATGCCGACAACTATACCTGATATTACTGGTGAAAGGAAAGATATCTGAGCCTTCATTGAACCTGCTGTCTCTGACAACAGGTCCTTGAGCCTTTCATTGACTTTGTTTATGCGGTCAAGATAATTTGATATGTTGAGCAGCGCATGTGAAACAACTGAAGGGCCTTTCCTTGAGGTCTCTACCAAGACTCTCATTGAACTGTCTATCAGTGAGCTTGGATACTCGTTTATCGCACCAATCTCCGGATCAAAAATGGCATTCTTGACATTCATGCCGACTCTCCTGATATTATTGTCCACAATGCTAAAGAAATTTCCAGTAGGCGTGCCTTGCAATGTTTCGGCAACAGAACTGAAAGCCATCTCTGTAGGAATGCCTGAGCCAATCCTGTTCCCGAGCTGGAATAATGCGCTCTTGAACTCCTTCTCAAGCTTTTTTGTCTCGTTCCTTACCTTCATGAGCCGGTCAGATCTTATCCTATAATATGCGCCAACGCCTATCGCTATTCCCAAAGTTATGAACAGGCTCAACATAGCCGCTCCGATTCCAAAAGGCCCGACATTGACCTGTTCCACAACCCCGTTTACACTGACTTCGACAGTCTTGTAGTCAAGGAACCAGCCATAGTTTTTATCACCTAAACTTAATTCCAAGTCAGAACCTGGGAAAAGCGTATGATATATCAAAGGCATGAAACCTATTAACGAGATGAGTATCAGAAGAAAGATTGCAATCTTTTTCGGAGAAATCAATTTCCTGTTCTTGCCTTTCCCCATGACAAACATCCTGAGCTTCTTGTACCTTGGATTATTCTTGTAGATATTGCCTTCAGAATATCCCATGGGTCTCTTGGACATTATCCTGTATCCGAGGAAATACACTGCAATCGGAAGTATGAGATTATAGATAAATGCAAGCTGATACCATTTTACACCCAGGAAGCTGCCTATCAATGGAAGCATTATCAACCCTAATACTGGAAGTATCACGCCAAGCATGTGGAGCATGGTTATCGGGCTCTTAACATTCTGCGCATAATGCAGCATGTTTTGATATGTTCCCTCTAACATAACTTCCAATGCCTTGTCCAATAAGTTCAGCCTTTTTTTGTTATCTGATTCATACAATGAAGATTCTATAAGATGGAATGATTCTACAAAATCAAGATTATACTTTTTCCAGCCTTCAAGATAGATATCAAGAGATTTTTTTATTGAAGAATATGTTTGCATTTCAACATCCCATACAATTTTCCTTAAGTCCAGGGCAAGCGGATTGCCGATGTGTTCTCCTGCGAATTTTATTGCAAGTTCAAGATTGGAAGTGTGCCTCATATACATAACAATGTAAAGTATGCACAGCACCATCTGGTTAGATGCTTTTAATCTCCATTTCCTTGCAAGATGTATGGGATAATTGCTTAAGGGCTTCAAAAGCACAAGGCCGCCTATTATGAATACTAATGCAAGGAACAATTGCGATGACTGCAGTATGCCTGCCTCTTTCAGCAGGAATCCTATCACTCCTGTCAGCAATCCAAGCACAATGAAGAATATCATTGACAAAGTAGCAAAAGCATAAGCACCAGTTGGAGTTATATCAATATGCACCCTGTCTATTGCCTTCTGCAATTTGGAAGCCTGTTCTGGTTTTGGAGAAACTTTCAATAGCCCTTCAGAAAAATTGCAGGCCCTTTCATAAAAAGTATCCTTGAAAGATAAGGCTTCCTTCTTGAATATGCCATAATCTTTTGAAAATACCTGGTCCATGGCCGGATGGTCCATCAGATTGCCTCCGAACTTCTCTTCAGCCTTGGAACCATACTTGTTCATAATTCTGCGCATTTCTGAATCTATTCCAAAAGACATTATTTTTCCCCTTTTTAATTTATAACACCTTTTTATCTTTATAATTCTTTTGAGTAGTTTATTGGTAAGAAAAATGAATAATAAGATTTAAATAATATGGTTTTTCTTGCACAAGCAGTTAAAAGGTAAGTAAAATGGTCAGCGAAAATACATTAGGAAACCTATACGATGTTTGGACATGGGGGTATAAGAATGATAAAGCATCCCTACCAACCGAGAACAAGCTTGAGACAAAACAAAGGATTGGCAAGGTGTTTGCAGACACTGCAGAAAGCCTTGAAACAATGGTCCCTTCTGATGTGGATGGGCGTGCAGATCTCACATTAAGGGTTTGTATGAACGGTGTCAGTGCCTGCTGGAGCTATGACAAGACAGGAGAAAGCTTTGAGACAATAGACTTTGTTTCAAAAGTGAAGGAAATCTCCTTGGATGC
>CAZFZD010000062.1:0-5403 GCA_964522895.1 Candidatus Woesearchaeota archaeon
AATTAAGGTGATTCCCCCTTTTAAGGGTTATCACTCACTTTTTAGACAGTGCCAAATTAAGCAAAATTTTATAAAAGAATCCTTATTTTTTAGCCTTATGGTAGATTTCAAAAAATTGAGGGACGATATCAGAGACAACTTACATGTAAAGTCCATGGTTTTCGGCATTGCAATAGGATTAGTAGCTTCACTATACACTAGCTGCAGGATGGAAAAATATCCTTTCCTTAATTACGTGCCTTCTGAAACAAATGTTCAGCATGGTTATATTGCACCCTCAGACATAGAAGTCATATGCGAAGATTATGATAATAATGTTGCTCCGGAAACTTATCTGAAAGTGCACGGAAAGCTTTATCCGTTGGTTTGGGACAAGCCGATAACTTTTGAATAGAAGTTTAAGCCCTGTCTCTTATAAGAAAAACCTTGTCATTTTCTCTTACTCTTTCCAATACCTTTATTGTCACATAATTGCCCTTGACAGCTTCAGCAAGCTCCTTATCTCCATCAAGAATCTTTTGAACCTTTGTAAAGACCACTCCAGTCTTCTTACCTGATATCATGAGTTCATCACCTGGCTTAAAGCCGTTAGCCAAAACCTTGATATGCGCTACCTTGGCTTTCTGAAAATAATTCAGGATCTTGCCGATTTCAAACTTTTGCTTTGTAGCCTTTGATCCGTATGCATTGGACCATTCGCCCAGCTTCTTGCCGAGATAATAGCCGTCCATCCAAAATCCTCTGTTAAATACGTGCTTGAGCCTTTTTAGCCAAGCTTCAACCTTATCTTTTGTGAAAGATTTCTTTTCAACAGCCTCAATGGCCTCCTTATAGGCTTTAGTTACTATGTAGACATACTCTTCTCCTCTTGCCCTTCCCTCTATCTTAAAAACACTTACACCAGCTTCAATCAACTTATCAATCATTCCTATAGTGCAAAGGTCTTTTGGCGACATTACATATTGATTGTGAATAGCCAATTCTTTTCCGGTCTCATCATCGATAACCCTGTATTTCCTGCGGCAGTTCTGTATGCATGCGCCCCTGTTAGCAGAGCTTCCCTGCAACGCAAGGCTCATGTGGCACTTGCCCGAGATTGACACGCAAAGTGCGCCATGGACAAATACTTCAATCTTGACCAATTCGCCATTAGGGCCTCTGATATTTTCTTGCTTTATCTTGTCGCATATGTTCCTTATTTGTTCCAGTGACAATTCTCTTGCAAGAACAATCACGTCTGCAAACTCGGAATAAAATTTCACTGCTTCGATATTGGATATGTTCGTCTGGGTGGACATGTGCACTGCTAAACCGATAGAAGCCGCATATTGTATTACAGCCAGATCACTTGCTATTATCGCATCTACCTTGTTTGCCTTGGCCAAATCACAAAGTTGTTTCATCTGTTCCAAGTCTTCATCATACATCACAGCATTCAAGGTAAGATAAGCCTTGACACGAGCCTTCCTGCATATTTCAACAATGTCTTTGAGGTCATCTCTCGAGAACTTTGCTGCGGCCGAGCGCATGTGCAGGTTTCCAACGCCAAAGTATACAGAATCTGCTCCTGCCTTTATTGCAGCCCTTAATGCTTCAAATGATCCTGCCGGGCACATGAGTTCTACCATAAGTAGAGATTTTAGAATTGGATTATTTAAGGGTTTTGTAAAAAAATGGGGACGCAGGGATTTGAACCCTGATCAGCCGGTATCTTCCAACTTTCGTTCATACCGCTTTTACATCATCGCGTGAGCTCAGCGCTCCATTGACTGGAGCCGGCCGTACTGCCAGGTTGTACTACGTCCCCCTGACGCTTATAGAAAGGATATCTGACTCTTTAAATAGTTTTTCTAATCATATCCTTCCGGAAGGAACTTTACAAAAAAGCGTTGCATTAGGCAATGCACTACGGGATCCAAGGCATGCTTTGATGTAAACTCAATCATCAGATTATGCAACCCTTTATCATGCTTATCTCGTTTTGAAGCCACAACCATCTCAAGAGACTTCACTTTGTAGTTCTTTTCAACCTTCACCGGATTACCAGGCATACCCTGCCAACTTACAGAATCTAACGAGCCATTATTCTGCCGCATATAATCTTTCAAGTGGTCATACATCTTAACCAGCTTTTCAGAACTTATGTCTTCAAATGTGAATCTTATGGAATTATTTTTCCTTGTTCTTTCAACTTTTCCTTTGTATCTTTTCATTCTAAGCCTCCAATCAAATTTTTATCTTTTGCTTTTCCTTTAAATAAGTTACTAATGTTTTCCAAAACATATTTAAAAGGGAGAACTTTGATTTTGCGCTATGAAAAAAATATATATGGGCATTGTAGGCCTGGCAATAACTGCTTTGTCCTGCGCAAATTACGGCCTCGATAAGAATCCAGACAGGAGCCATTGTTTCAACCTTTATTTCTATGCAAAGAAAGTTGCATCAGTAAACAATGACAAGCGCATGCTAAACAAGCTTTCTGATGAGAACTGGTGCATAGAGCGCAATACAAGCCTTAGTGACGACATAAGCACTCTTGAAAAATATATCAGGAAATATCAGTAGGATATTTTTCATCAATAATCCTTTTTATCTCTTCAGCCTTTTTCAATCCCACTTTCTCAACTTTTTTCAGATTATGCAGGTCAGCGTTTATTATGCCTTTTACAGTGCCAAAATGCTTCAGCAATGATTGTGCCAGCTGAGGCCCCACATATGGCAATGATTCGATTATAAAATGCTGCTGCTCTTTTGTTGTCAAGGGTTTTTTCTCACTCCTGATGCCAAAGCTCTTACATCCCTCTTTCTGCTCCCGTTTTGCAATGGCCAATAATAATCCGGCAGTATCTTGCGGATTTTTGGTATAGAGCAGGGGTATGTTATAGGACACAGCTATTGTCGCCAGCATGCCTCTTATGGCATTTGGATGCACTTTCCTTACAGAGTAGATGTCTTCAGTGCCTTCTATGACTAAAAGGGGCCTTTCAAAATTAGTCTTCAGCGATTTTAGCTGCTGCAATAGCCTTTGGTCAATAAGGGAACTGACAAAATCCTCAACAGTTTTCCTTTCTACTCCCACCTTATCAGAAAGTATGAAATCTGCTGCAGGCAACCTTTGCACCTTCACATTAACACCATTATCTATCATCTGCTTAACTATGCCTGAATGATATTCCCTTGTATCAGCAAGCACATTCACATTAGATTCCTCGTTGAACTTGCTTAAGGTGGGCTGTGATTCCTGTTTCAAGTGTAGCTTGTTTTTGAGTTGGAACAATGCATCATACATCTTCCTTTCCTTATGGTGCGCTGACCACCTATAAGCTTCATCAATAGTATTTTTCGTAACAAGTATCTTTACCTTGCCCTTTTCTAACCTTCCTGTCCTTCCCACTCTCTGGATTTTCCTTATTGCGCTCGGAACCGGCTCATAAAAAACTACCAAATCTACAGCAGGAATGTCAAGCCCTTCTTCACCCACACTGCTTGAGACAAGGCAATTGAATTTTCCCTGGCGAAACTCTTCAAGCATGGCAATCTGTTCTTTCTGTTTCAACCCGGTATTTCCTTTCTTCATCTGTCCCACAAAAAGCTTTGCCTCAATATCCTGCATTTCGTTAAGCTTATTGACAAGGTTATATGCACAGTCACGATAATTATTGAAGACAATCAATTTAAAATTGGGCTTTTGTCTCAAATGGTCTTTAACTATCTCTTTAAGCTTCTCTAACTTTGGATGTTCTATCTGTTCTTGACTAAGATGCTCGGTCTTAACAAAAGCAGATTTGAAATTAAGGTCTTTTACAAGATTCTTTGTTGCCTTGGTCTTGGTTTTTTCAGCTTCTTCAAAAAGTTTCTTCAAATACTTATGCAATGACAGTATGCCTTGTGTCTCTAGAAGCGTTATGGCATGCTGCACCTTTATTGCTTCAGCAGTTACAGATATTGCCTTCCACATGGAAAAATCTTTTTCACCTGAAGCTATCCTCCTGTGCAAATCGCCTTGCACTCCTAAAAGGTCAGTTCTGGAAACATTATTCTTCCTGCCGCTGAAATATCCCAATGTCTTCAGGGTTTCAATCTTGCTCTTGAAAGAAGCATCTAAGAATTTTTTTATGGACAATAATTCTTCAGGCAATTCAATCGTAACATACTCCAGGTCTATCTCCTGCACATAAGGCTTTACATCAGGATCCTCATGCATCCTGACTTCTATCTCCTCTATTTTTGCATTCTTGCATACTTCAAGTATCTGATCCATATTAGATCCAGGGGATGCTGTCAATCCCAGTATTCTTGGAAACTTTGATTTCTTGTGATACTGCTTGCATATCCAGACATAATCATAATCTCCAACACCACGGTGTATCTCATCCAGAATCAAACAGCTCACATCTTCCAGATGCACTTTAGAATTCACTATGTCATTGCTCAGCCCTTGTGGAGTAGAAAATATTATAGTTGCTTTATCCCATAGCAGTTCACGTTTCTTTGGGGCTATCTCTCCTGTCAATACAATCATGTCTTTTTCATCAATCTCAAGGAATCTTTTGAAAGTCTCCATGTGCTGCTCAACAAGCGGCTTTGTCGGAGCCAAAAAAAGGATTTTAGAAGTAGGATAAGCATTAAGGCGCTTTATGGCCAATAACAAAGAAATGGCGGTCTTGCCCAAACCAGTAGGAAGCACAACCAAAGTATTCTTTCTTGCACAAGTATGCAAGATTGTCTCCTGATATAATCGGGGCTTGAAGTCTTTTAAACTAAGCATTAAATAAAGAAATAAAGTTTAGTTTATAAATTCTGTGCGTGAATGTCACATGGCAAGTGGCTCACTTGGTCACTACGCCATAGCTTACAATCTTTTTCTTCTTGCCCTCAAATACTAAGAAATCAGTAGGGAACTTCTTTTTTAGCCTCACTTTTCTGGCCAATAGTGCCATCTTATTTTCATCAAGAACAGCAGCATCAGGAAAACTCCTTATTATGAGATTCTTTGCAATCTTCAGTGCCTGCTTTTTTGTGCCTTTTGTTTTTATCTTAAGGATATGCCCTTCAAAAAGCTTGCTTAAGCACTTGTTCTCTATCTTGATTACTTTTTCCCTTGATTTTTTCTTCAGTTTCTTTTCTGCATTTACCTTGCACTTGGCATAAGCGTCAATAACTTGCTTTACCTGCTTCTTTTTTGCGGGTGCAAGTCTCAATGCATTGAGCAGCTTTTGCTTGTCTGGAGAATTCAGGAACAAAGCAAGCATCTCCTGCTCGGCAACAAACTCCCTTGCCTCATCAGGATATTTCTTTTTCAATCTCTTGAACAATAATTTTATCATAAGTTAAATTAAGATTTTTTTCTTTTTAATGTTTTCGAAAGAGGAATTTTTAAAAAAAATAAAAAAAGATAGAGAT
>CAZFZD010000063.1:0-5395 GCA_964522895.1 Candidatus Woesearchaeota archaeon
CAATTTTTTTATCAATTTTCTTAGATAAATACTCCTTAGAATAAAAATCTTCTTGGATATTCTTCAAATTCCTTGACAAGTTCTTCAAAAGAATTCTGGTCTATAGTGCTGTCTTCAATAAGCCTGCATAATGTATCTGCTTTATCACACATCTTTTCATAAGGTTCAGAGACTGCAATCCGCATCCTTTGCCATCTGCTTAATCTTATAGAACCGATGCTGGGTTTTTCATACTCCATTTTAAAAAATAAAAAGAAGAAATTATTCTTCAACAGGCATCTGCCTGAACACTTGCGCAAAAGAAGGTGTTGCTACGAGCCAGTCTTCTCCAAATCCTGCAATGTCTCCATTGATTGCATCACAAGTTTTCTTTAGTTTGTTGACTGCTCTTTTCAATTCAAGTAAGTCCTTGTCCTTAAGCTCTTTGATATTTATTAAAGCAATAGTATATCCTTCTCTCAAAGCATTTAATGGTTCTTTCACATCTGTAAGCTCCTTAACAACAAACGGCTTGATTGTAACCTTGTTCCTTGCTTTAGATTGTTGATATTGTGGTTCGATTTCTAGGTAATCGTCTCCAAATTCGTCAGGGATGTCATATGTGGAATTGCTACCTGAAACTTTGTCTTTCAAACGCATAAAAGCATCTTTCATTTTATTTCCCCCCTTGTTTTATAACGACAGTAAATTACCGGCTATATATAAAAGTTTCTATGGATTTTCACAATTTTTTGGGCTTGAAAAATAAATCCAGCTTTTTCTTTGCCTTTTCCCTGTTTTGCTGGTGCTGCTCAAGGAAATCAGTAACCTGTTTTATCAGCTTTTTCTTGCAGTCGCCACAGACATTTTTACCTGCCCTGCATCCCTTTTTCAGTTCTTTGATCGTGTTTTCGTCATGGATAAAGAACAGGCTGAGATATTCAAACACAGAACACGCTTCAGGCTTGCCGCCTTTTTCTTTCTGCTCTTTTATCGTGTCCCTTCCTCCGGTAAATGCCTTGTTCACTTTTCTCTTTATCTCTTTTTGAGAGTCAGTGGTATATATTGCCGACTCTTCATTAGATGAGGACATCTTTGCGTCTCCGCTTAGATCCTTCATGAACTTGGACATCAGTGCGGCAGGCTTTGCAAGCCTTAGCTTGTATGCAGCATCCCTGGTAAGCTTGATGAAGACATCCTGGTCTATAGCGATTGTCACTAATGAGGGAAGCCCGTATTTCACAGTAGGGTATAATATATGTGCTGCCTGCATTGCAGGATAGAAAGTTATTCCGATATTATTCTGCTTTGTAAATCCAAAGGCAGACTGGATCATGCTGAATGTCATCCCTTTTGAACATTGGATTGCAAGATTGTACAGTTCCTGGTCCATGTGTGCTGTATCGAACTTGAACTCTGTAAGCTTCGGATCAAAGCCGAGTGCTATGATGTCTAACGCATTCTCATAGGCCAGCTCCTGGACCTGCTTAAATTCAAGGTTCTGCTTGAAAAGGAATTTTTCGTCATCAGAGAAAGGAAAGAAACAGTAGCACTTATATTCATCCTGAAGATACTTGTTGAATTTGTATAATAGGAGATGGGCAAGATGCATCTTTGCACTAGGCCCCCTGCCAGATACCAATGCGAACTTTTTCCCAGCATTTACATGATGCACTACCTTGTCAAAATCCCTGTGTGCAAAAAAATATCCTCTCTTCAGCAGCGGATGCGGATTCTTCACTTTATCTATGAGTTCTGGGCCAAGCGGGCTTGCTCCGAACTTTTTTATGATCTTTTCATAATCCATATTCCCTTTGACTTCATAAGCAGTCAGCTTGTTTTCTGGCATGATATTTCTTTACTGGGAATTATCCTTTATTAACTTTTCCTGCCCATTTTTCTCCTCGGGAAAGCTTTATAAATTCCTTGTTTCCCAATAATGCATCATGCACGACGGACTCAAACAGGAAATTGGCAAGGCAGTTGAAAGAGAGACAAAAAAATACCCTGCGAGCCAGGCAATAGGGAACTTGAGAAAAGCATATTCAGGAAACTTTTGGATTGTCGGAGGATATATAAGCAATATAGCCATACCGATGATTCACGGCTATTCATTGGACGAGCCCACTGACGTAGATATGCTTCTTGAAGAGCCTTTTGACTGCAGCCTTATTCCAGACATGAAAGGATGGGAAAGGACAAAGACATTTCACGGCGGCCTTAGGTTCCTTAAGGGCAAGGATTGCATTGACATCTGGTCCCTTGATGCTTGCCACGGCCTTAAGCAAAGGGGTATTGAATTGTCCATAGAGAATTATCTTGAAATCGTTCCGTTGACAAGCCAGGCATTGGCCTATGATTACAGCAAAGGGAAGCTCTATAGTGACATTGGTTTAAATGCGCTGCTGGAACGCACAGTAGAAGTCAATGACTGGAAAGAGGTCTTGAAAGCGTCTTGGAGGCCTTGGCACGAATACTTGAAAAGGAAGGCTGCAAAATTAAAGTTTGTTCCGAAATTCTAAAAGCTTTCCAACAAGCTTACGAGGTTCCAAATTTGTGGAAGAACATAAGAAGGAATGTTTGGATCATCAGAAATTTCGTCAAGCACTTGCAATGCCCTGTTAGCTTTTATCTTCATGTCGCCTTCTTCATTGAGAGTGGCCATTGCAACCTTTATCTTCAGCCTGACAGTTTTTGGTACAGTTATATCTTCTTCAATAATCTCTAGAGATTCCATAAGTTCGTTCATGTCAGACATTTTTCTACCTCGAAAAAATATTTTTAAAGCCCGATTACTCTTCCTTTTTCTCAGGCTTATCAGGTTTTAGTTCTTTGACAACTTCGCTTTGCAATGCTTCAGCTTTCTCTTTTATGCTGTCTTCCTGCTTTTTGATATTCTTTAATCTTAAGTCAATCACTTCTTTTCTTGATTCAAGATCCTTCTTTAATTTATCTTTGCCGCTTGCAACCATGATGCTTCCTACGACCTTATAACAGTCGCCTTCGCTTTTATCAAGTTCTTTCAGCGCATTATCAACTTCCAACTGCTGTGACTGGAAGTTCTGCCTTTGCATCATGAATGTCTGCAGGTTCTGTTCCATCATCTGCAGCTTTGCAATTTTTTGTTCTGTTTCCTTGTTAACATTATTAGCCATTTTTATTACTCCTTAAACCGCTTTCACTTTCGTATTGATGCCTCTTGTCTTGTATAGGATTTTGCTACCACAATAAGGGCACCTTATCTTTTTTCTCGTGTAATCAGATTTGACTTCTTTTCCACATTTGAAACATTTATAGCTTACCATAAGATTATTCTCCCACTTTATAGGCCCCGCCAGTGAATTTTGACTCGCATTTCTTGCATTTCCAAATTCCTGCTGAAAGCCTTTTGGCAGCTTTTCTTCCGCAATAGGGGCATTCCTGCTTTTTTCTTTGTATTCTCTCTATGTTTGTAATCTTTGTCTTTGGCTTCTTACCATATCTGGCGCCAAACCTGCCTGCAGCTCCTATTTTTTTAGTTGCCATAATAACTCCTTAGATTAGGAAATTGAAAATCTCAGTCATATATAAATGTTTTGTATGGCCTATTTCCTGTAATTGGATTGGCAAATCGGCACTATGGATGAAAATATCAGTGGAAAGCTGAAGCCTGGTGGCGAGTTAGGGGGTAAGTAGGTATATTCTTCCATTTTAGGGCTGGAATATTCTTTTTTCAAGCCTTTCCCGGCCATTGGTTCCTTAACCACAGATTCTTCTTCCGCTCCATTTAGGATTTTCTGCACTTTAATTTCTCTTTCGCGATACAGCCATTCCATTTCTACATATGGCGCTTTTGTAAGCATAGCCCTTATTATTCCATCATTATATCTATCATCTAATCTTTTTAATTTATCGTTTATGCTTTCATTCATCTTGTTTTCCTCCTTGGAATTTAAATCTTAATAGTCCGCTTTTCAGTAATGAGTTATAAGTTTTTGCTCTTGTATCTTCCTCTTTTCTTGACTTTCTCAAGCCTTTCTTCAATCTTCTCAAAATCCTCTATCTCGTCTTTATATCCTTTCATCACTGCATCGAAAAGCTCCTTGAAATGCTCGTGATGCTTGCTTTCTAAAGCCCTGTGTAATAAATGAAGATCAACAGCTTTGTCCTCGACTTTCTGCGACACAAAGCCCAGCCCGAAATCTATGAAATATATCTTTTCCCGCACTATCATGTTTGAAGTTGTTAGGTCGCCATGGATTATGTTCCTGTTGTGCAGCTTTGCAACATTCTTGCCTACATCCTTGAAGGCTTTTTTCCGCTCTTCAGGGTTCATTTTAGCAATTTCATCCCTCAGCTTTTCGCCTTCAATGAATTCCATCTCAATGACCATAAGCTTGTCGCAGCTGTCCAGAACCTTTGGCACTGGCACGATTTCCCTAGCTTTCTCAAGCAGCCTGGATTCAAACCTTGTGGTTTTTTTCCTGATCTTTTTGTCAATATCCGTGTGCCTGTATTTTTTCCTTAACCTTTCCTTGACAATCTTGTCATCCTTGAGCCAGATTATAGCTTCTGCTCCCTGCGCTATCTTTTTCATGCTTAAGTTTTCCATAGAATCAGTATTTAAGATTTTCTAATCAGCAATATTTCTTTTTCCAAAGTTCCTGGCAGGCCTTGATAAGTTTCTCTTCGTCTTTTTTCTTCTGCTGCCCTGAGGTTATTCCTACAAGGGAAAAATGCTTGTCATCAACCTTCTCAAGAAATATTCTTGCACCGCTCTTTTTGTCCTTGAGATATAGGAACCTTCCGCAGGTGTCAGGCACGAACTTGTATCCGGTGTTCTTTTGCCCCATGTTTCCGGTTGTAAGCCTGAATATCTTTGAAGCTGCGGCTTTTTTTATTCTGCTGTCCTTCTCGGCCTTTTTGCTCAATGATTTCATGCAGCTGTCTGTTATGTCATAAGTTACTATTGCCTTGAACTTTTTTCCCTCATTGGACCTTTCAGGAGTCTCCTTGAAATGCTGCAAGTAATCCAGGGCAACCTTGTCATTGTAAATAGACAATGGTCCGAACTTCTTGTCAAGCTGCCGCTTAGCATACTGCAGCTTCTGCTGTTCAGTCACGACCTTTTGCGGCAACTTTCCTTCCCTCTCAAGGTAATTCTTGTAATCTGCAAGATGGTTGTTGATGAATTTTTCCTTGTTCTTCATCTTTTTCTTAGTGCTTTCATCAACAAGGCTTTCAAGGCTCTTGCTCATGCTTAGCAACACTCCAGACATCATGAGCAATAATAGTCCGAGTATAGGGCTTGAGAAGCTTATGGCACTCTCTTCAGTAACAGCCGCACCAGAGAGGCTTGAGTTTATTGAGACAGTAAGCCCCAGTCCGAGAAATACAAGGCTTAACAATAGAATCATGCTCTTTTTTTCCATATAGC
>CAZFZD010000064.1:0-3874 GCA_964522895.1 Candidatus Woesearchaeota archaeon
TGGCAAAATCTACCATACCAAAGATTATAATGTACTTATTGCACAAGACAAAAAAAGAATTGATGAATATAAAAAAATTTTTCAGTGTCTTAAAAGATTACCATTCACTATATTTAACTCAGACCACCATCAATTTAGGATATGTAATAAACAACTTTGTAAATATCTTCAACAATTTGGAAAATCAAATAAAAAATATATCCCTCTAGAATTAAAACAATTATCTAAAAGACAATTAAAAATACTTTTTGATGCTATGATGTTAGGTGATGGTAACAAAGCAGGCAACACTTATTATACAAATTCTGATTTGCTTGCTGGTGATTTTCAAGAGATCTGTTTAAAATTAGGTATGGCTGCTAATATTTATTTAAAAGATAAAAGGCATAAACAACCAGTAAATCAACTCTCAATATTAACCAAAAAAACAAAAAATTTTCTTGAATCTAAATATCCTAAAAGAAAAATAAAACATTATAAGGGATATATTTACTGTGTTAATGTAAAAAACCACATAATTTATGTGAGAAGAAATGGTAAAACTTTATTTTGCGGTAATTGCTACGACGAAGGCAAAAGGGCGGCTGAAGCATTATGCTACGAATACCAGGAACAGCACGGCGTTGACATCCGCATTGCAAGGATCTTCAACACTTACGGCCCGAAGATGGCTCTTGACGACGGCCGTGTGGTCTCTAACTTCATGGTGCAGGCGCTTAAAGAAGAAGACATCACTATCTACGGCGACGGTTCCAGAACAAGATCATTCTGCTATGTTGACGACTTGGTGTCAGGTCTTTACAATCTCATGGAATGCACTTTCCACAAACCCGTGAACCTTGGCAATCCTGAAGAATACACTATCCAAGATTTAGCAGAAAAGATTATAGAAAAGACAGGCTCAAACTCAAAGATAACTTACCATAATATTCCTAAAGACGACCCGGAAAAAAGGAAGCCAGTAATTGTCAGGGCAAATCTCTGGTGTGATTGGCAGCCTGAAACAAGCTTGGATAAAGGGCTTGAAAAGACAGCGGAATACTTCAAGCTTAAAGTCCGTACTTTCTCGTGAAAGAATGAATACTGGCTCTACTACTGCCAAGGATTAATTTTTTAGGATTTTAGCTAATTTCTCTCTTATTTCTTTTATTTTGCTTTTTGGTGAAAACTTCTTTTTAAAAATTACTATAAAAAACATAAGATTTTTCAAACATTCAGGAAAATTGATTGACTTTTAAGAAAAATCGAATTACTTGGTCTGTATTATTCAAAATTAAATGCTTTCTAAATACTTCAGTTGAAAAAGAATCTTTAATATCAAGAGCATTAAAATTAGGAATTTGTACAATATGTAACTCTTTATTTGAAATCATTTCAAATTTTTCAATGATTTTAGTTATTTTTTTCTTACCAATTATTAAAATATCAATATCTGAACCTTTCTTAAATTCATCAACTCCTGAGCCAAAAATAATAAAAGTGCTATTGTTAAGTTCAGATGCAAAATCCTCAAAAAGCATATGGAACAAAGCATCTTTTTCAATTCTGTCTATCAATCTTTGTTTTTCAGCAATAACCAAATAATTTATTGTTCTTGGATCTTTTATGTTTAATTTGTATTCTATTATATTTTTTCTTTTAGTTTTTATTAGGATTTGTTTTTCTACTAATTCTTCTACATAAGGCTTTATTGTTTGATGCGGTTTTTTTAGTTTGTCTGCTAATTCTCTTAAGTAATATGTTCTCTTGTAATCATTAAGATATAATTGCATTATTTTAGTAATTTTATTTACCATATAGTAAATTTATTTACTTTAAGTATTTAAACTTTTTGTAAATTAGACTAGAAAATAGCTTTAAATTTTCAACAGGCCTTTCATGACTTTTACAGCCTTTTCAGGATCATTGAACACAGGTATAGAACTCTTTTCAAGATACCCTTTGCCTTCTCTTGTGAACTTTCCGCCCATATAGACAGCAATGACAGGCTTCTCAGCAAACTTTTTCTTGGCACTGATTATTGCCTTCGCATTCTCGACAGGGTCTGTCATGGTCTGCAGCGTCTGTATTACTATAAGCCCCTTGACATCATCCTGCTTCAGCAGAGCATTTAAGGCTGCCTTGTAACGCTCTGGCAACGCATCCCCTACAAGATCGACCGGATTGCCCTTTGACCAGCCAGGATGCATCTTTGAAGACAATTCTTTCATCACGTGCTTGTTGAGTTTCGGAAGCTCTAATCCGTTTTCCAGGCAATAGTCTGCAGTCAACACTCCTGCACCTCCGCCATTAGTGATGATAGCTATCTTGTTGTCAGCAAGCTCTGGCTGTATTGACAATGCCTTTGCCACTTCAAAAAGCTCTTCAACATTCTCTACAAGCCTTACTCCTGACTGCTTAAAAGCTGCCTTGTAAACTTCATAGCTGCCAGCCAAACTTCCTGTATGGGAAGAGACAGCCTTTATTCCCTGCTCAGTCTTCCCTGCCTTGATTATCACAATGGGCTTTGAGACTTTTTTTGCGATTCGCATGAATTCTCTGCCATGCTTTATGCTTTCCACATAAACAGCTATGGCCTTAGTCTCCTTGTCCTTGTCTAAGTATGATATGAAATCATTGATGTCAAGCATGGCCGCATTACCATAGCTTATCAGCTTGCTGAAACCGTAACCTCTTTCAAGCGCCCAGTCTATGACACTGTCTGCCAAAGCACCTGACTGGCTTATGAAGGCTATCTTGCCTTTGGGCGGCATTGCTGGCGCAAAGCTGGCATTAAGATTGTGATTAGTGTTAATTATGCCCAGGCAATTGGGCCCGACAACAGGAATCCTAGCATTCTTTGCCATGGCAACAACTTCTGCCTGCAGTTTCTTGCCCTCTTCATCCATCTCTGCAAACCCTGCAGATATTATTATTATTCCTTTTACACCTTTTTCAACACATTCACTTACCACCTTGGGAACAAATTTTGAATTGACAGCAATAACAGCAAGGTCAACATCCGGTTTTATGTTTAAAAGACTGGAATAACATTTCAATCCAAGGATTTCGTCAGCATTGGGATTGACAGGAAATATCTTGCCCTTGAAAGCTTTGTTATGCTCTGTATTAAAAAATCCGCCATTGACAAGATTGTAAAGCACTCCATGGCCTACATTTTGCTTGTTACGCGAAGCACCTATGACTGCCACGCTCTTGGGTTCAAACAACGCTTTCATTTTACAATAAACCTCGCATCAACCACTCTTGCATGCTTGTCATTAGCTATTATGGGATTGAAATCTATCTCCTGAATCTCAGGCATTTCCATCGCAATCCTGGAAACCTTTAACAGCACATCAGCAAGCTTTTCAAAATCTGTTTTGGAAGTTCCTCTTGCACCTTGCAGCAATTTATAGCCTTTTATCTCTTTCATCATCTCATTGGCGTCTTTCTTGGTCAACGGAGCAACTCTGAAACTAACATCCTTCATTATCTCAACAAAAATGCCTCCAAGCCCGAACGCTATTACAGGACCAAAAGAATCATCGCGCTTCATGCCGATAAGAACATAATGCCCGGGCACCATCTCCTGAACAAAAATGCCTTCAATATCTTTTTTTGGAACATTATTGATTATTTCATCATAAGCCTGCTCAAGCTCTTTCTTGCTTTTTATGTCAAGCTTCACACCATGCACGTCTGACTTATGGATAATTGTTTTTGAAGAAATCTTTAATGCCAGCGGAAACCCGATTTTCTCTCCGAGTTCAACGGCCTCTTTTTTTGACTTTGCCAGGCCATATTTTGGAGCCTGAATCCCGTACTTCTTCAATATGCTGGCTGCCTCTTCTGTATCTAGTTGGCCCATAACTTTATTTTATTATAAGCGGAT
>CAZFZD010000064.1:3884-5377 GCA_964522895.1 Candidatus Woesearchaeota archaeon
GATATTTAAATATATCGTACTACGCAAACATAAGCCGAATTAACCAAAAGCTTTATAAGAAATATAGCTTTTACTCTCTTTTGAAATGGAAGACAAGGTAAAGGTTGTGAATTGTTCTGAATGCGGAAAAGAGTTTGAAGTGTACAACTCTGAAAACATTTCTATCCCAAAATTCAGGTGCGATGCTTGCCTTAAGCGAAAATAAACTCCTATTTTTTGGCAAACTTATTTAAAGAGCAAAAGGATTTATTCTCAAAAGCGGGGTGGAATCATGGAAATTGATGTTGTTGCTTCTACAAAGCCTACAAAGAAATGGAGCAGATCATTATCTAAAGAAAAAGCATTGATGCACGGTGCAAAATCTGCGCGTATCTGTTATACTGCAAAAAACTGGGACAAGCTTTCAAAAGAAAAAAAGAAAACGCTTGAAGCCACAAAAAAACTTACATTGACAAACGGTCATCAGAGTGTTTACGAGCACGTACATTATAATCTTTATCTTGACGGCATCCCTAAAATTCTTGCCATGTTCCTCAATAATGAAAACGTCTATGTCACTTCAGAAAAATCAGCACGTTACACTAAGATGAAACTGTCTCCTGAAGAGAAAAAGCTTTATGGCAAGTGGATGGAAAATTTTAAAGCTAAAATTGAAAAGAGTTATCCCTTCATTGACAAGAAAACAAGGGGCAAGCTTGCGCAAGAGAACGCGCGCTACCTTACCTCTGTGTTCACACCCACAAAGATGGAGCACACATTATCCTTCAGGCAGCTAAACTATGTAATGCACTGGTTTGACAGCTTTATAGCTGAAGCGCCGATGGATGAGTTTAACAAACGCCTAAAGCCGCATATGCAGGAGTTCAATGACCGGCTTAGTTCTCTTTATGTTGATGATTTAAGGCCCGGCATGAAATTCAGGAACCTGAGCATGCTTGCTGAACGCTCGAATTTCAAGGAATTCTTTGACGAATGCTATTCGACGAATTATAAGATATCTTTTGCAGGCCTTGCCCAGGCACACAGGCACAGGACAATCAAGTACAGGATGCAGCCGCCAGAGTCCTCAACAAGCTATTTTGTACCGCCAATTATCAGCAACGACATAGCGATGAGCACCGAATGGCTGGAAGACATGAAGCGCGTTAGGAAAAATTTTCCCCAGGCAATGCTATTGGATGTTAATGAGCGCGGACTGTACGAGGATTTTATCTCAAAAGCTGGCGAAAGGCTTTGCGGAAGGGCACAGCTTGAGATCATGAAGCAAACAAAAGCCACTTTAGACAAGTATCTTGAAGCGACTAAAGAAAGCAATCCAGCTGTTTACCAAGAGCTTCTCCCATACTCAAAAGGCCCTAAATGCAGTTTTCCTGATTATAAGTGTAAGGAACCTTGCAATTTCAAGAGAAAATCTTTAGAAAGATTAATCTAATTTTATAAGTGAACTACTCATACCCTAACACCTCGTGTTGAGGATATGGCTTCCTGATTCA
>CAZFZD010000065.1:0-5358 GCA_964522895.1 Candidatus Woesearchaeota archaeon
TAAATTTTTAAAATAAATCATCTCACCATAATATTTTTCTTTTATTAATTCTATAGGCTTGTGATATTCAATAAACCCCTTGTTATTTATAGTAAGGATTTTATCTTTTTTAGTAATATCTTTGAAAAATTTCCAACCTTCTTTCGTAAGTAATTCTGTATCTTCTGCATAGCAGCTTCGAGGACCAAAACTGTTCACGTTCCCCCAGTATGATTCTGGCTGCGGATGTTCCAAGGGGTTGCCGTAAACTTCTGAAGTTGAAGCCTGCAACAGTGTTGCTTCATGCAGTTTTGCAATCCCTAACATGTTTATCATGCCTAGAGTGTTTGCCTTGATTGTCCTTATGCCGTTCTGCTGATAATGTATTGGCGAGGCAGGGCATGCCAGATTGTAGATTTGGTCAACGTGCTCTTTCAAATATAATGGTTCGATTATATCATGGGGCAACAAGGTAAAGTTTTCATGAGAAAGCAATCCTTTGACATTCTCTTTTGAACCAGTGAAGAAATTGTCCACGCAAGTTACTTTTTGGCCCTTGTCCAAGAGCCTTTCGCAAAGGTGGCTGCCTATGAAGCCAGCGCCGCCAGTAACCAGAATGTTCATTTCCTGCCAACTCCAAGATATGCAAATCCGGAATCTTTCATAAGCCTGTCAAGACCCTGCGCATAAAGGTTCCTGAAATCGAATATTGTTTTTCCTTTCATCTTTTCCTTTAATAATTCCAAGTCAGGAGTCCTGAAGCTTTGCCATTCGGTCATAACAATCAGCGCATCTGCGTTTTCCAGTGCGTCATACTTGCTGTCAAAGTATTTTATAGAATCGCTTTCAGGGAAATGTTTCTTGAACTCTTCTGTAGCTTTTGGGTCGTGGCATTGCACTCTAGCTTTATCAGACAATCTTTTCACAAGCTTAAGGCTGGCAGATTCCCGGACATCGTCTGTCTCTGCCTTGAATGCGAGCCCCCACAGCCCAAAAGTTTTTCCTTCAAGGTTTTCATCATAATGTTGGAAAATCCGGTCTATGAGGTAATCCTTGTGCTCCTCGTTAGTCTTATTGATGTTCTCTATGATTCTTGTCTTTAGCCCAATCCTTTTTGCAGTGTCTGACAAGGCCTGGGTGTCTTTTGGGAAACAGCTGCCCCCGTACCCTGGACCTGGCTTGAAGAAGTGGCCGCCTATCCTTTTGTCAGCGCACATGCCTTTAAGCACGTTCAACACGTCCACTTCCTGGCCGAAATGTTCAGACAATCTGTCAGCGAGCTGGGAAAGCTCTTCACTGTATGCTATCCTCAATGCCAGCATGCCGTTTGAAGCATACTTCACCATCTCTGATTCAAGCGGGTTCATGTGGATTATTGGATGGCCGTTGAGCACGTAAGGCCTGAACAGTGTTTCCAAAATGTTCCTTGCTTTTTCAGATTTTGTGCCTATGACAATCCTGTCAGGTTTTGAAAAATCTTCGACAGCAGTGCCTTCCTTGAGGAATTCAGGGATGGAAGCTATGTCAAAATTCTTGCCCTGCGATTCTTTTTTCACTATATCTTCAACCATCAAGTGCGTTCCTGCCGGAACTGTGCTTTTTGTTGCGATGACTTTGTAGCCTTGCATGTTCTTTCCAATGTCTTTAGCTACACTCTCAACGTATTTCAGGTTTGCAGAGCCGTCAAAGTTTGAGGGCGTGCCGACTGCTATCAAATCTACCAGGGCTTCAGAAGTTTTTGAGAAGTCTCTTGTGGGAATGAAGTTTCCACGTTCTAAAGCCTCATTCAACAGGTCCTGCAGGCCTTTCTCGTAGATGTAAGGTTTTCGTTGTTCCAATAGCCTTAGCTTTTCAGGATCGACTTCGTAGCCGATGACCGTGTTGTCTTCGTTTTGTGCAAAGCTCAGGCCTGTGACAAGACCCACATAACCTAGGCCGTGGACTGCTATCTTCATAATCATATCACCAACTAACAATTATTCAAATCCAATTTATAAGATTTGTGCATATTTGTTCTTAATCTCTTTGAGAAAATTTAAAAAGAGCAGCTATTTATTTCATTCTCATGAAACAATCCAAGGTGGCAATATTGAGGACAAAGCCTGAAACTGTCATAAAAGATTATCACAGGCTGATGAACCTGGCTGATTACAGCAAAGAGGTTTCTAAGGCAAAAGATACTGTGCTTAAACTTAACTTGTCATGGTCATTGTATTATCCTGCCTGTTCTACAGAGCCCTGGCAGCTTCATGGTGTTCTGGATGCCATGAAAAAGGATGGCTATGATTTCAAGAAGTTGCATCCTGTTGAGAACAGGACAGTTGTTACTGATGTATGGAAAGGGGCCAAGGGCAACAAGTGGCTTCCTGTATTAGAAGATTACGGGCTTGAGTATGAGCCTTTGACAGAGACCAAGTGGGTAAACTACAAGCCTAAAGCTGAAATGTTAGCATTGGACAATGTATTCAGGCCGCATGGCTCAAAGTCTGATGAAGAGTCCATATATGCGCTGCCTGAGATGTTTCTGGGCAAGAATGTAGTGCAGTTGCCAACATTGAAGACGCACGGCCATTCCCAGATGACTGGTGCAATGAAAAATGCTTTTGGCGGCTTGATAACGACAAGGAGGCATCATTGCCATAAGAAGATTCATGAGGTTTTGGTTGATTTATTGCAGATACAGAAAGAGATTCATCCTGGCATCTTTGCAGTGATGGATGGTACTGTTGCAGGAGACGGTGCAGGGCCCAGGACAATGGTTCCAAAGAACAAGAACACTATCCTTGGCAGTGCTGACCAGGTTGCGATAGATGCTGTTGCTGCGCACATGATGGGTTATGATCCGTTGAAGATACCTTTCATCAGGATTGCGCATGATAAGGGATTAGGCATAGGGGATGTTGAGCAGCTTGATATTGCCGGAATCTCAAAGAACCAGTTCAATGCAATAAATTTCCGTTTCAAGACCAACAAGAGCCCAGTAATATTCTGGGACCAGATGTTGAGGAGAAAGCTCAAGTTTATCGAGCCGTTATTGTTCCATACTCCGCTGTTCAAGATGTGCGTGTTCGGTTCAGCATTTTATCATGATTATATCTGGTACAATGTTGTCGGCAGGCTAAGGATAAACAAGTTCATGAGAAGTTCTTGGGGCAAGCTTTGGAAGACTTACAAGTAGATTGCCACAAAGATTATTATTAACATGATTATTGCAGGGATTATAATTCTCATGTCATGATAGATGTCTTCTAAGTGCCTTACGCTCTTTTCGCCTTTTTCTGTAAGGTGGAATAGCCTGAAGATGATGTATAAGGCGAAAGGTATTGTGAAGAAGATGTAGTGGTAGGGGCTGAAGAAGGTGTAAAGCGAGTATGAGGCTATCAATAATGTTGTTGAGATGACCATTAATGCTGAAGTGGTCTTTTCGTTATATGATTTCAAGACCGGACGGTGCTCTTCTGCGTTTTTCATGAAGCTTTCTGATCTTCTTTTTATGACTGCCAAGAATAATGCGAAGAAGAACGGGCAGAGGATGAGCCAGGGCGAGATTGTAACATAGGGCTTAAATCCTTGAGCTATTACAAAGGCGCCAGCTACTGCCCTTATTACGAAATTCGTTGAGATTGTTAAGATGTCTGCAAATGCTTCTTTTTTCAGTTTGAATGAGTATAGCTGGCCCAGCAGGAACAAGGCCAGAGCTAAAATTCCGAACATTATCGACAGATTAAAAGCAATTGCCAAACCTATAACCAAACATATTATTGAGAGCATTACTCCTTGCCAAAGTTTTACCTTTCCAGAAGCTATGGGCCTTAATCTTTTTTCTATGTTTTTCCTGTCTCTTTTCCTGTCAATCATATCGTTGATGAGATAATTTGATGATGAGACAAAACATAGCGCAAAGAATCCTAGGATTGTGTAAAGCAATGCAGATTCATTAAAGAATTCCTTGGCAAAAATCAAAGGGAGGAAGATTACTAGGTTCTTGTACCATTGCCTTGCCCTAAATAATTCAAGCAGCATAATCTTATCCAGTATTTAATTTATATAATACTTCTCTTTTCAGATTAAAGCTGTCTGCAATGCTTTCCTGCAATCGCACTCTTTGTCATCTATCTTGGGGATTACTGCTGCCAAGAGCTTTTTTACTTTCTCCACATTGCTCTGCATTGTTTTGATGACTTCTTCAAGGCTTACATGCTGCTCTTTCCAGACGTCATAATCTGTCACCATTGCAATGGTAGCGTAGCACATTTCTGCTTCCCTTGCCAAGACTGCTTCTGGAACCATTGTCATGCCTATGATGTCAGCATTCCATGTCCTGAAAACATTGCTTTCAGCTTTGGTAGAGAACCTTGGGCCTTCAATCACAACGCAGGTGCCTTTTTCATGGTGGGGCAATTCAAGTTCTTTAGCTGTTTGGTTCAACAGGTTTCTAAGTTCTCTGCAACAGGGTTCTGCTACTGAGATATGGCATACCTGGTTGCCTTCATAGAATGTCTGTTTCCTGTGGTGTGTCCTGTCAATGAACTGGTCTGCAATCACTAGCTGGCCTGGCTCGTATTCTTCTTTTAATGAGCCTACTGCTGATGATGTTATTAAGTGAGTCACGCCTAATTGCTTTAAGGCCCAGATGTTTGCCCTGCTGTTCACGTCAGTAGGGTGTATCCTGTGGCCTGATCCGTGCCTGGGTATGAAAAAGAGTTCCTGGCCCTTGAATTTTCCTGTAGTTATCAAGTCAGAAGTTCTTCCAAAAGGGGTATGCAGCTTGACTTCTTTCACGTCTTCCAATAATTCCGGGTCGTATAGACCTGAACCGCCGATGATTCCGATTTTTGCCATGAATTCTTAAGGAATGCTGAGAGATATATAAAAATTTCGTAAAAAATTAATTAGTTATATGGATTAATATAAAGACAAGCATAATCTCCTTCTTTTTTTAGATTCAACCCACATGTCTTTAGAAAATCACAATCTCTTTCGTAATAGGCGACTATGGAATGAATTTCTAATGAATCTAATGTTTTGAGTAAAAGTGGGCAATTATTTTCATTTATAGCTTGTCTTGGAATCCTTAAACTTGAACTATAATTCTTATTCATTACCCCGAAAGTCGGGCTTCCTGCGGGAGTGGAAAGATTCAAATAAATTGCACCATAAACATAATATAATGGCGGATGTGAAGTTTGATAGGGACTTTCTAACATAAAATATTTCCCTTTAACTTCTTTTAATAAATCAATGACTTCTTCTTCTACAACGGTGTGTTTCATAAAAAGAGGCGTATGTAAAAGTGAAACAAGAATGAATATTATTGGAGTTAGTATTAATGTTATTTTAATTAAGGTTTTTATTAAATTACTTACTCTGTTAAAATCT
>CAZFZD010000066.1:0-5348 GCA_964522895.1 Candidatus Woesearchaeota archaeon
ACAAGTATGTAAAAGAACTTGAAAGAAATTTAGAGAAGCATGGCAAGAAGCCGGAATCAAGCGTGATGACAGGGTTTAGCGAAGCCAATTTTACCAATCTCAAGGGCATTAAAACAATAGTGTTCGGTCCGGGCGGAGACTGCTCGCATATGGCTGATGAAAATATAAGCCTAAAAGACCTGAAAGATTATGAAGACATACTGGTTTCTTTCTTCCAATGATTAGAAATCTTTAAATAAACATGTTCCCTAATTAATAAGTATGAAAATCGAATCATTCGTTTTAATAAATGTAAAGACCGGGACTATCAAACAGGTTATCGGAAGCCTGGAAAAATTCAAGGTAGTAAAGTTTATTGCCTCTACTGCAGGGAAATATGACTTAATAATTTCCTTGGTAGTAAATAGTTTGGAGGAGCTGCATAATTTCGTGACTTCCGAACTGCAGAAGATTAACGGCATTGCCCAAACGGAAACCCAAATAATTGCCAAGAAGATAGAAAAATGAATTATAAGTTAATTGCGTTATTATCTGGTCTTTTTATAGCGGTAAATATTGTTTTTGATAGTTTTAATCTACAGGTAATCTTTTCCAATATGTACAACTATGCTATTCTTGGGGCATGGATTGCTGTGATATTAACATTTTTGATAGCCCTTTTCCTCGGGAAAAAGCTGGACCCTAAGTTCAAGAGAATAGGCTTTATCCCTAAAGGAAGCATAATCTATGCCCTACTGGCTGGTTTGTTCGGCGCAGGCTATACCTTGTTTATGCTGTACCTGCTGAAGATTTATGATCCCGCCGCAGTCAGTGCGCTGATTCCGTTTACAATTTTATTCCTTGTTATCAGGGACATCTATTTTACGAAAGAAAAGCCTAACCTTTTCGAGATATCCAGCTTCGTCATGGTAATAATCGGGGCAATCCTGGTCAGCTTTAAGGGAGGCAAATTTGACCTCCTGGTATTATTGACTGCAGGAGTGCTATTGAACATCCTTAATGCAATCTATTCGCATTTCATGAAGCTAGGCATGTCAAAGGAAGGTACGGATGCCTTCAATTTCAGACTGTTCATCACTATAGTCCTAGCAATCGCTTTTACCATATACAGCTGGCCGCACATCAGCTTTACCGGAGAAAAAGTCTTGAGATTATTGCCATATGTCATAGGCTCCATGTTCTTCGCTTTTCTAGGTTATATCACTTACCTGCTTGCCTTGAAAGAGGGAAAGGTATCCGTAGTCTCAAGCTTGAATTTCTCCTATATCGCTTTCGCCTTTATTCTGACATTAAGCTTCAGCCTATTCAGACCGGAAGTCTTTTCCCTGGAAATCAACGGCACTTTCTGGATAATGAGGCTTCTGGGCACCATCTTGATTGGAACAGGGATTTTAACTTTGATATTAAGCGAGTTCTCGACCTGGCTGTTCATCAAGTGCAACCTGAAAAATTACAACCACATAATCACGGAGCTTGAGAAAATGAATGAAGTTAAGAGCGTCTACAAGCTCTTTGGAAATTACTCGTTAGCGATTAAGCTCACTGTCAAGAGTTCCGGGAAGCTGGAGAACACCATCACCCATAAGATCAAATCCCTGAAGGGCATTCAGGACATTGTCGAAGCAAGAATCATGAAGAATCTGTAAAAGCTAAATATCACCATTCATGGACAAGTACTGAAAAAATTAAAAAAATTTATAAAGAAAAGGATATACCTCTAGCTTACGATGGAAGTCAGCCAAGAAGCAGAAAAACTTGTAAAAGAGTTCGGAGCGCAATTAATCTCAGAGTTAGATGATTTTCCTGAATTTTTCACGTTTGAGAAAAGCATAATATATTCTCACAGGGACTTCAAAGAATTCTATGAGGGATTAAAAGCAGGTAAGAAATGTGCCATAGTTTCCGGTTTTAATGCCTCTGGAACCATCCATATAGGACATCTGCCGGTTTTCAAGACAAATCTTTATTTTCAAAAAGAATTGGGGATTCCAGTGTTCATTCCTATTTCTGACGATGAGAGTTATGTGACCGGAAAGATTGACAATCAGGAACAAGGACTAAAAAATGCCTTGGCATTAGCAAAGCAAATGCTTGCGTTAGGCTTCGACCCAAATAACACTTATTTCATAATAGACCAGATTTTCACAGACATCTACAACTTGGCTATAAGGTTCTCTAGGGGCACGACTTACAGCCAGATAAAGGCAACATATGGATATGAAGGCTCTACAAACCCGGGAATAATCTTTTATCCTGCAGTACAGACAGCGCATATCTTACTGCCTGAAACAGAGGACTTCGGCAAAATTGAAAACGTGCTAGTACCAATTGGATTAGACGAAGACAGCCATATAAGGATTTGCAGGGATATAGCCCCTAAATTCGGGATGAAAAAGCCAGCCATTTTGCATTCGCTGTTCATGCCTGGGCTTGATGGGAATAAGATGAAAAAATCAAATCCGGATACAGCCATCTTCCTTAATGATTCACCAGAAGAGGTGAAAAGAAAAGTAGGGAAGGCCTTTACGGGTGGAAAAGAAAGTTTAGCGGAACAAAAAGAAAAAGGTGGCGACCCTGCCATTTGTGTCGTAGCCCAGTATCTTAAAAAATATTTCCTAACTGATAAGGAAATAGGGGAATTGACAAAGGGATGCACAGAAGGCAAAAATTTCTGTGGCAATTGCAAAAAATTATTGACTGAGAAATTCCAGAAAGAAGTTGCAGAATTCCAGGAAAACTTAAAAAAAGTCAAAGATTCTGATGTTGACAAATGTATCTTAAGAAACCGAGGATGTTTCACTAAATTCAAGGGGATGTAGTACAATCTGGCTAGTACGGCCGGCTCCAGTCAATGGAGCGCTGAGCGAAAGCGATGATGTAAGCGCGGTATGAACAAAAGTTGGTAGATACCGGTCGATCAGGGTTCAAATCCCTGCGTCCTCATTCTTAAAATTTCTCCTTAATCATTTATTACCTGCAATTTTTGAGAATGCTTGCAAATTATAGTTCAAACACAGAAATAGAGAATAATATTTTTTTGCCACCTAATAAGAATAATGCGTACAATTCTCTTTTCAAGAAAATCAAATAGCAAAAAATTCAGTTTTGACTTGTGAGAGGATTTCCTTAATCCTTCGGACAGATAGGAAAAATCAAAGATTTTTTATGCCAATTGGTTTTAGCCGATTGTCAATTGCAAATGCCATACGTATTTCCAAGAGTCTATATCTCACAAATCTTCTAAGAGATATCATTGGATCATTTTCAGATGAAGTATAAGAAACCACATGCTCGGAATAGTTTAAAACTCTTCTCGACACACCATATAATAGTAATTTACCAAGCCCTTTTTTTTGAAAATTCTTACTTACTCTAAAGCTACCCATTACACTTATAGAAGGATATAATGTCTGAAAAGTTACTGTCCCTACAATTTGACCATCTGTTTCCAATATATAAATAAATCATCCCTTTAGTTGGTTTAGATATTGTGATTCAGTATAAACTCTTTCATTAAATTCATCATAAATTGACAAAATTCCTTCTAAGTCTTTTTGCGTTGCCTTTTGCACTTTTGAATTTGCTTTAGTTTTGTTAAAATTTATTATCTCTGGTTTACAAATATCTTTTATATCTAACCTCAATATATCTTCCTTGCAACAAAAATTATATCTCTATCTTTTTTTAACCCTGTATTTTATTATTTCTTCTCTGTTTGTTCCTTCGATAAAAAGCAAAAATTGACTTTAAATTAGATTTGATAGATTTTCCAAAATAGAATTCAATGAATCTAGAGAGTAAGATCTAATAATTGTGGTTGAAGGTTTAAACTCTTTGTATATTAACATAGATTCGTCAGAATTCCCTGTTACAAGGGTAAAACAGTCAGTATATTCTTGTCTACATTCCAAATCAAATATTTGAGATCCACTAATATGGCTTCTTTATTTAAATTTACTTATCAATTCTTTAATTTCTTCTGCATCTTGTATTTTTTTAACATGCATCATTTTATTCGTTAATCACTTTTAATTCTTTTAAGATTTTACATATTGAGCAAGTATTTTCATCATTTTGTACCATTATAAAACTCCCCTTACAATTAGAACAAATTTTTAATGATGTAATCCGAGGTCTTGATAAATCCATTTTATAATATGCTTTTTCAAGATAATAATCTATTCCTGGAAATAAATCCAACAAATGCCCTGCAAGTAACATTATGCTACCACGCCAATCATTACTATGAAGCCTATCTAATTTACTATCATTTATATCTTTTTTACTTAATTCCGAATAATCTTTCATTTTTTCGACCATATAATTATATTCTTCTTTTTTTAGAAGAGATGCTAAAGGGAATATATAGTTGAACTTGCCATCAGATTTTTTATAAAGACCCAATAGTGAATCTCCGCTAAGATAAAATGATAATAAAGAGGTCAGTATTGTTTCTCTTTCAAGACCCAACATAATTTTATTTGCTTTTATTTTTATTGCAGAATATTCTAACATTATTTTTATCATATGTTGTACAAAATTAATTGAAAGTTGTTTCTCTGAAATTAAAAATTTATTTATGCAAGTATCTAAATCACAATTTAGATTAAATCTTTCAATAATCTCTTTTTCTTCAATGAAAATATTTTCAATACCTCGGCTATTGCAAAAGCTATTTATAAAATGCCTTTTTTTTGTCCCTGCCAATGTTCCTATTGTTACAGCTGTCAATTTGAACGATGGAAGCCTATCTTTATTTTTCACTAATAAATCTAAAAGGATACTACAGTCAGTCCCTCCAGAATAGCCTAAAATTATATTATCATTTTCTTCGATAAGTTTATTTTCCAAAATAGTTTTAATAAATTTTTCTTCGATATTCTTAAAAAATCTTTTTTTACTCATACAAATAATATTTTTTATTAATTCGCCTTGTTTATTGAAAGTCATAATATTTTTGGTATAGAATGTTTCTTCATTTTTATCTTCCTTATCAATAATTACTTCTTCCTTTATATCTCTTAAATCTCTTAAGATAGTATTGTATAAAAATTTATATTTTTTACCAGATTTAACTACTGAACTTTCTGGAATCCCATTAATCTTCAAAATTTCTTCTTCAGTAATATGGGCTGGAATATCTAATTTTATTTTTTCTCCATCTTTATCATAGAATTCCATTTTAACCTATTCTAACACCAACAACAATTGTCTACCCAGTTAACACACATTCTTACTTTTTCCAGCCTATTTTTATTTTTTAAGCTTTCACTTAAAAGAACGGATTCTAAGATCGAATCATTTGCGATGTTTTTAACTATAATTTTTTGTTCCATAAAAATTAGAGC
>CAZFZD010000067.1:0-5182 GCA_964522895.1 Candidatus Woesearchaeota archaeon
AGATTAATTTAGAGGAGCTTGAAAGGGATAAAAAAGAATTTTCAAGAAAGATTGAAATTCATCGATAAATATGTGGAATGGCTAAAGAAAACTCCCAACAAGGAATGGAGCTCCCAACAAAAGAAGCTCATTAATACATAATTATCTAAATCCTATTCCAAGCACATACATCTCCTTGCTGTTGGATCTTGAAGCTTCAGGCTTAACAGTCTTGAAAAAGGAGAAATATCTCTTAATCTTGTTAAGAAATTCCATGTAGCCGGGACCCTGAAAGACTTTTACAAGCAATTTTCCGCCAGGTTTCAAGAACTTCTTTGCAACATCAAAAGCCACTTCAGCCAATGCTATGGAGCGGCCAACATCAAGGTTCTTGTTGCCAGACGTATGCGGTGCCATGTCGCTCATGACCACGTCAAATTTTCCTGAAATCTTGTTTAGCGTTGACTCTTCTGTAACATCACCTTGTATGAAAGTCACTCCGGGAATCCTGTCTATTGGCTTAAGGTCGATACCTACAACCTTGGAAGCGCCTTTTCTCGTGGCAACAATGAGCCATCCGCCAGGCCAGCAGCCCAAGTCTAATACTGCATCGTTTGGCCTTATCAGCGAATATTTCTTGTTCAATGACATCAGCTTGTAAGCGCTTCTTGCCCTTAATCCTGCGGCCCTTGCCTTGTCTGTGTAGCTGTCTCTCATTTTAGAATTATTTTACGAGGATTGCAGGTTTGCCTGGTGAAGCCTGCTTTGCCTTAGGCTCTTCAGAATCCTCTGCCTTGACAATTTCAACGTTGCAGCCGAATTCCTTGCCTATAAAATCTCTTGCATCTTTTAAGGCTTCAAATTCTGTATCCTGGTCTAGTATTGTCAACGGCAATTTGCCTGGATTCTTTACCAAAGAAACTATCATCTTGTCAAGCTTGCCCTTGTTCCTAAATTCCTCATGCGCCATTATCACTTTCATTATCCTGCCGATATCCCTTGTCTGAGAAATCTCTTTTTTTAGTGTCTCAAAGAAGGAATATTTCCATCTCTCTGAAACGAAAAGTGTAGCTTGCTTAAGACTGTCAAGCTTGGCAAGCTTTTTCACTTGCCTTATGTCAAGCAATGTTGAGTTAAGCATCTCTTCAACTGCCGCAGCATCATAATCTATCTTTTTCTCTTCATACTTGGGCCAGTCTGCTGTTGATACCAAACTCTTGTTTCCGATGATGAAATTAATCTCTTCTGCGATGTGCGGAGTTATGGGACAAAGCAATCTTGCCCATTTTGTCAAGCATTCTGTTATCAAGGACTTGTTTGAGCCGTTCCTTCTCAAGTACCAACGGAAATCTTCAAGTATATTGAAATATGCCTCCGTTGCTGCAAGCCTGAGATCAAGGCTTTCCATAGCTTCAGTTATCTTCTTTATCCTTTCATTGAAATTGGAGATTAGCCATTTGTCTATAAGCGCTTTGTTTTGCTTCTGTTTTTTCAGCTCTTTGACAATGTTAAGAATCTTCTCAAGAGTGTTCCTGTAATTCTTTGCCACTTCCTTGTCCCAGACAACATCAGCATGAGGGCTACCTATATGGGCATAATATAACCTCATTCCGTCAACAGAATATAGCTTGATTGCATCAGGAATAGGTTCTGCACCGCCCTTGCTCTTGGATATCTTTGAACCTTTCCCAGTTACCCACCAGTGCGCGAAGATTCCTTTGGGCCAAAACTTCTTATCCAAGATAGCAACATGATTCATTAAGAATACCGGAAAATGCACGGTCTTATGCTCTTTGCCGCCAAGATTTATGTCAAGAGGATACCAATATTCAAAATCCTTCCTTATCTTTTCATAAGCTTTCTTTTTTGGCCTGCCCTTGCCAAGGAAAACATAATCAAAGAACTCCTCATTAAGCTCATGAACTTTCAATGTGCCGTCATTGACATATCTTGATACAACATAATATGCAGGATACAAAGTAGAATCTGATATGGGCTCTATTGTCCAATCTTCGTCAAAAGGCAATTTAGTGCCCAGCCAGTTGCCCAATCTTGCACAAGCCCTGTCCTGGAACCAATCCAATACTGCAGGCATGTTCTGCTTATATTCATCAGGCAGTATGTTCATCTTTTTAGCGTGACTCTTAGCCTTTTTTGTCAATGCGCTGTCTGAATACTTGATGAACCATTGGTTGTTGATCTTTTTTATGAAAACTTTCGTGTTGCAGCGGCAGATGACTTCCTCGCTAAGGTCATAGAATGTGTCTGCCTCCTTATTGTCAAGCATCTTCTTTTTCATGAGCTCTTTTGCTTCTTCAACGCGCTTGCCTGCGAATTCGCCGCAATTCTCTCTCATGACACCAGTGTGAAATCCTGCCTTGTATATCTCCTTGGTAGCCTGTTCAAGCTTTTCTTCCTCTTCTTGAGACTTGATCCCCATTTTTTCTACAATCTCTTTTGCAGGAAATTTCCCATAGCCTTTTGATTCGATTATTGGAACAAGCTCTATGGCTTTCACATCATCAGGATTTATGCCGTATTTTCTCAACCGCTTATTATCTTGCTTCAGGTCTTCCAATGCTATGTAATCATAAGGCGCATCAGAAGGCACACAAGTCACAATGCCTGAACCTACCTCTGGATTGCAGAACGAAGCTGGCAAGATTATTATTTCCTTATGTATCTCAGGGGCTTCAACATATTTTCCCAACAAATCTTTTGCAGCAACATAATCAACAAGCTTCATGCCTTCTTTTTGGTATTGCAATTTTTCAAATGCCTGTTCACTTATTATCCAAGTCTCTTCACCAACCTCCACTTCAGCATATCTTTCATCAGGATTTATCCAAAGATTAGTCTGTCCATAAACTGTTTCCGGCCTTAGCGTAGCTGCAATCAGGTATTTGGAGCCAAACTTGAACTTCAACAATGTGTACTCAAGCTTTTCGGCAGTTCCTCCTTTAGCGATGTCTGTTTCAGAAGGATCAACTGCCACTGGGCCGCATTTAGCACAGAACGTCGCAAAATAGGGTTTTTGAACAAGCAAGTTGTCATCATATAATTTTTTGAACTGCCATTGGATAAACTTCTGATAATCCGGATAAATTGTGGAAGTGAAACGCTTAAAGTCTGCCAAAAAACCAAATTTGCGCCAATAATCATTTATGTAAACTTCATTAAAATAATCAACTATTTTTTCTGGCCTGGTCAATTGTTTTAACCTGGCTTCAGAGCATCCGTTCTTCTTAAGGTAATCTATCCAGTCCTTGTCCCTGTTCTTCACCTTGTTAGCAAATGCTATTGCCTGATTGCCAGAGGAATGAGTGCCTACAGGAAAAAATACATTATGGCCAGTCATCTTCTTGTAACGGGCTATTGCATCTGTATAGCTATAGCCGCGCATATGGCCTACGTGCAAAAAGCCGGATATGCCAGGATAAGCAAAGATTATAGAGAATTTCTTCTTCTTTTCATCCCTGACAGATTCTCCTATCTTTTCTTTAGCCCATGCTTTCTGCCACTTGGCCTGAATCTTGTTAAAATCAACCATAATATGTTAGTCCTATAGGTAAAACCTATTTAAAGCTTATTATTCGTCAATGTAAAACTCATCGGGCTCAAGCTCTGACTGGATAAACGGATTCTGTTTACCATTAAGCTTGTAATGGTAACGCCTTTCCATATAATCAAATGCTTCCTTAAGGCTTATCCTGCCATTCTGGTCAGAATCGGCAACACTGTCAAGAAAGCCTTTCATGATGAAGTAGCCTACAGAATTTTTCGGATAGCTTGAACTGGACTCTGTGGCAGTGGTTGAGGCTACAGCTATTATGTTGCCTTCGCCAAACCATTCAGCAAAGCCGCCGCTATAACACTGATCAAACAAGTATATTGCTTTTTTTGGTGACAATGAGCGAAGCATGTCAGCAAATTCATACTCTGTTAGTTTGCTTTTTGCAAGCGATATTGTTGAAACCTCTATCTCTTTATTATTTATTTCTCTAGTAACCCTGTTGCCATGGTCAGTAACGTATAAGAAAAACAAGTCTTCGTCATCTATCTTGCTTTCAAGACTTTTAATAACCTTTTCCAAAGTTTTCTTGTCTGCAGGGCCGTAAATAGGATAATGCCCTATCCTGAACCTGTCAAAATCTATCAGCCACTTGTCAAGCGTACTTTTGTAGTTACTGTCAAGGATATAGATTGTGTCAAAATCATGCTTCTTAAGCGTCGCATATGCTTGAGTAATGTTATGCTGATACTTTGCCTGGTTGTCGCCGCTTATTATCAGCGCGTGTTTGTCCTGCTCAGAACAAGAATTGATTGCCATTGCAATGCCAAGCATCAAAAAGCCCTGCTTCAGCCTTTTCCATGCCATATGCTAAATAATCTCTACAAGATATATAATATTTACGCAGAATAATGGCTTATTTTCATTTTTTAACTGGTTTCCTTGCTTTTTATTGGTTTTTAAGCTAAGAGTATCCTTGGTTTTCGGGAGCAAATGCAATTATCCGCAAAAATCAGATATCAATGCTTTTAACTCATTATGAAACCTTGTTGCTCTTGCCAAGGAAGTTTTTGCTTTTGCCTGCACAAGCTCGCTTCCCATCTTATATGTAAAAGTCGATCTCTTCCTTTTTTCATAGAAATAATCATCAATCATTTCTGTTGCTCTTTCTTGCCCCTGGATTTCAGCTGATTCTTCTCTTGCCTGCATAAAGGACTCAATCAGTTTCTTTTCCAGCTTTTTTGTGAGATAAAAGAAATATACCAATGCATCAAAAGTAACCGCATGTATTGAATGCTCTGTCTTTATTTTTATTCCTTCTTTTTCAAGCAATGCCCTCGCCATGTGAAACATAGAATAATAGCTTGAGTTTACAACAACAATGAGACCGTTATAATCCAAAAAACCCAATCTTTGACTTTCGTTTTTGTTTGTTGAAAGCAGATATTCTGCCTTTGCAGAATTAAGAAAATTCCTTGAATGATTCAGGAAAAAATCAACAAATTCAGACTTTCCTTTTGTTTTAATAACCTCTTCTGCAATATAATTCTTTACTCTATTTTCAATTTCTTTAATTCTTTTCTTATCAAGCATAGGGCCTCACATACTTAAGAATCCGATAAAAAAGTTCAGCACCATAAAAAATTAAATGCTTATTGAGCGCTTCATTAATTACATTTTTTTCATCGCGCC
>CAZFZD010000068.1:0-5181 GCA_964522895.1 Candidatus Woesearchaeota archaeon
TGTTGCTCTCATCCCCCAGCCAAGTCAAGAGGACTTCCCGCAACTAAGTTAAAGATTTTGATGAAGCAACTATTGATGCACATCAAGGTGAAATAATTATTGCACCTAGAACAAGAATTTTAGAAAAATCTAATAATGCATTAACAACTATGGATTTCCCTTCAACTGAAGAATATTTATCAATCGAAACAGAGATACTAACAGCTATTAAAAAAAAGGAACCTTTTCTATTAAACAAAAACCTAAATAAGGCTATTGTTAAAATGAGAGATGAATTTAAAGAATACTTGAAAAATAAAAATACAAAGAATTTGCAACAAGCTAAAAGTTTTTTCTATAACCTTTCACATTTATTACAAAAAAAGTTCATCCTTATCTTAAAAAATAGCGGATTTAGCCATAATGAATTAATTAAAAGCTTTGCAAAGGTAGATTCTGGAAGGGTTGAAACAAAATTAGATGAGATTTATAAAATAATAAAAAAATTTACCCAAACCTTGGACCAGAGAGCATCATATAAAGGCAAATCTATTTGGCACTATTAGCTAACATTTCAAGGCTTTTTAGCGAAATCTTTTTAATCTCTTTTTAATTTCTTTTTTGAAAATGAATAAAAACCAAAAAATTTTAGTCACTGGCGCTTCAGGATTTGTCGGACAGCATATGTTGAGGCTTTTGTCTGAGAAAGGCTATAGGAACATTGTTGCAACTGACATTGTTGAACCTAAAGAATTGCCCAAGATGGCAAGATTCCAGAAATCTAATTTGTGTGATAAGGAAAGCCTTGATCAAGTCATGAAAAATGTCGATACTGTTTTTCATATAGCTGATTTGTTTGATTTCTTTGCTTCGTTCGAAAGATTGTACGAGGTGAATGTCAGAGGCACTAAAAACATTTGTAAAGCTGCAAGAGAAAATAAAGTCGAATCCTTTTTCAAGTTCAGCAGCGGAGCAATCTATAAGGCTGGAGAGAATGTTAATGAAGAAGGCGAGATAAAGCCGATAGACAAGTATGCGATGACAAAGCTCCTCGGCGAGGTTGAAGTTTCCAGCTTTAGTGAGTATTTCAAGCTGAAGATTATCAGGCCTGCTGTAATCTATGGTGAAGGCAGCAAATATGGCGCAGCGCAAGCATTCCTCACGCAGGCATTAGGAGCTAAATTATTGGGCACTAAAATCCTGCCGGGCAAGGGCGATAAGAAAGGCTGCTATGTGCATGTCGATGATATTGTCAACGCAACATTATATCTTCATGAAAAGAACAAACTAATCTCTGGCAAAAAAATGTCTGATTTCGCTTACAATGTTTCTGATGATACAGGGGCCACTCCTGAAGAGATTGCCAATATGGTTTTTGATAATGTCAAGATGAACCCTTTGAGCTCTTTCTTAGCATCTAAGGATTCAAAGTTGAAGCTTCCTAAAACGGTGATGCTTCCGATGGCATCTGCATGCGAGGCTGCAGTCAAGTATGCTCACAAGAAAGGCCTGATAAAGAGCAAGCCAAGCCTAATGCTTGAGAAGGGAGCAGTGGATTACATGTTCCTTGATACAGACCTTACGCTAGATAATTCTAAGTTGAAAAAACAAGGCTATAGCTTTAAACATCCCAGTTCTCTTGACTCTATGCCCGAAGTAATAAGATGGTATGAGAAAACAGGATGGGAAATCTTCAAGCGATAGTTTTTTATATGTTTTTTACTTTTTTTAAGATATAAAAAGAGGTAACCTAAATGCATTCAGGCGGTACAGGCATAAAACTTTGGGTAAGCTTGGCCCTAGGAATATTATTCACATTGATGGGAATAGTAGCAACACTGTCTTTCTTTGGAATAAATTTGCCGCTGCCAATATCTTTAATAAGCGATACTGTTGTTGAGATTTCGCTGGTTGTTGCTGGACTATTGCTGTTTGTAGATTCCTTTTCAATCAGGACTCCGATGGGGCTTGTAAAATGGGGCTCAATAATCATAGCCTTGCTATTGGCTATAATCGGTGCTTTGCCTTTATTGATAAAGAACAACCTTTTAGGTTTTCTTCCATTTCTGGTAAAACTTACAATACCGCCGATAGTATTGAACGTGCTTTTGGCATTTTATGGATTGTACCTATTGTTTACTGTGACACAGCTGTTCAGGGCAAGAGCCATGGGTTTTTATTAGATATAACTACTAAATTACCGCAAACAATATAAAGAAAATTTTATTCCTACTTGCAAAATGAAATTACAACTATCAGATACAAGACTTTTGAAGGAAAGTGTTAACATCATTTCCGAATTGGTAAACGAGGTATGCTTCAAAGTGAGCAATGATAATGTTTCTTTGCTGGCAACAGACCCTGCAAATGTAGCGATGATAGAGTTCAAGCTTTTACCTTCTGCTTTTGCCGAGTATGTTGCTCCCAACCCTGTAGACTTGTCAGTTAGCCTGGAAAACCTTAGGGCAATCCTGAAGAGGGCAAAGCCTGAAGATAGCCTGACATTGACCCTTGATGATTCAAGAAACAGGCTTAAGGTTGAGCTTGTAGGAAAGAACAGGAGGACTTTTAATCTTGCTTTGATTGATAGGGATAATGAAGACCTGAAGCTTCCGAACTTGAACTTTTCAGCCACTGTAAGCCTGCCAGCAACAAGGTTTGATGATGCTATAGCTGATATGGGCGTTGTTTCGGATTCTGTTGCATTGTTTGCAGAGACGGAAAAGTTTACTGTGCAGTCAGAAGGGACTGTGAGTGACGCGAAGGTGGAGCTTCCGGTAACTGAAGATTCAAAGATAGAGTTGAGTGAAGGTGACAATGTGCTGGCAAAGTATGCGTTAAGCTATCTTACCAAGATGGCAAGCGGTTCAAAGCTTGCAGATAATGTCATGATAAGCTTTGGAGCAGATTATCCGTTGAAGATGAAATACAGTGTTCCAAATAAATTAGAGCTGGGTTTCATATTGGCACCAAGAGTAAGTAATGACTGAAAATGGAAAATTATTCAAAAGCTTTCATAGGATTGCTCGTTATTTTCTTATTAGTGATTCTTTTGAAAGGCAAGAATCCCGGCGTGATTGAAAGCAAATATAATGTCGTGCTTGAGACCAACAAGGGCAACATAGAGATTGCGCTTGACAAGCAGAATGCGCCAGCGACCGTAGAGAATTTCATAGCTTATGTTGATAGCGGATTCTATGAAGGCACTGTGTTCCATAGAGTCATTCCCGGATTCATGATACAGGGAGGCGGCTTCCTTCCAGAGGGGACTAAAAAGGCCACTAACGACCCTATAGTGCTTGAGTCTGGCAACGGCTTGAAGAATGAGGCTGGAACGATTGCAATGGCAAGGACAAATGCGCCTGATTCTGCAACTTCACAGTTCTTTATCAATACTGTCGATAATCCTTTTCTTGATTATGGGCCTGGCAATCCGGGCTATGCTGTCTTTGGGAAAGTGGTGTCCGGGATGGATGTAGTGAAATCCATTGAAAGCGTGAAAACAAATGTGAATGGCCCGCACCAGAATTGGCCAGTAGAAGACGTAATAATAGAGAAGGCGTATCTGAAATAAAAAAGCTTATAAATACTTTAGCTTCTATGGATTTAGATTTATCAATGCCCCGGTAGTGTAGCCCGGTCAATCATCCTGCCCTTTCGAGGCAGAGACACGAGTTCGAATCTCGTCCGGGGCACCATTTTCATTATGAAATACATCATAGAACAGTTTGGAAGGGTTTACAAATGGCACCTGATAGAGTACAAGCATATTTCTAGATTGGTCGGCAAGCCCAACCTGATTTTTACCAATGTCAAATCCCAGGCAGAAAAATTAAGGCAATATGGAAAAGTCTATACTGAAAGTGTTGCCGAACTGGGTTTCAAGAATCTCTGCATACTTGATCCCAATTCTGATCAGGTCTTGGAAACAACAGACTGCAAGAAGTTCGATTATCTTGTCTTTGGCGGAATACTTGGAGATTTTCCGCCGAGAAAAAGGACAAAAGACCTATTGACCAGCAAGCTGCCCCAAGCAAAGACCAGAAATCTTGGAAACGAACAGTTTCCCACTGACAATGCAGTGTATGTGGCTGACCAGATAGCCAAGGGAAAAAAATTTGAAGACATAGAATTTGAAAGCAACATATCCTTGCCTGTATCAAAGCAACTTTCAATAGAGCTTCCATTCAGGTATGCTGTTGTTGATGGCAAGCCGCTCATCTCAGAAGAGCTGGTAACCTTCTTGAAAAAGAGGAAAACTATCTAAGGCTTACATCCACCCACTCGTCCTCTTCAAAATCCTCTTCTTTTACAGAATTCCTTATAAAATTCTCTTTTGCGTCTTTCCTGACAATCCTGAAATTCTTTGGCACTGCCAAGAAGATTTGTTTTGTAAGGCCTAAAATGTCGCCGTCAATCTCCTTGCATAGCTCTTTGACCCTTGTCATGTTTGAATAGATTATCTCTGGATTTTCAAATTTCAACAAGGCAATAGTCGTGCCTATCTTAAGATATTCAAGAACCTCTTCTATGTCTTCCTCTTCATTAAGTTTGAAGTTCTGTATGAAATAATCGCGTTCGGCAAGAGCAGACGGCTTAATCTCTTCCTTCCTGTTAAGCCAATCAAGAATTCTCTTCATTTTTCAACTGTACTCTCTCCACCGGTGCTTGCACTTGGTGCATTCAAAAAACCTTGTCTCTGCTTCATCGCCAGCCCTTGTCTGCACTGTCCAGAAATAGGCTTTGCTATTGTTGCACTTAGGGCATTTTTCATCAGTCTTTGGATATGTAGACATAGGGTCCTTGTCAAGAATTTCTATTTTCTTTGTCTTTTCGCCTTTTTCCTGTATTTTAAGGTCTTCTTTCTCTTTTGACACAAATTTGCATTTTGTGCACGCCATCTTGACGCTCCTGGGCCCTTCTTTCGGCGCAAGTATGCTGCCGCATTTCGGGCAAAAGATTCCCATACTCATCTTTTATCCTCCTACAATCCACGTAAATATTATCTTTATCCATCCCAGTATCGGTATCCTGAAAATGGCTTTTCCTATAAGCTTCTCTTCAGTCACCTTTTCCGGGTCTTTTTGGATGTTATTGTCACCTTTGGTCTCAATAACAAAGTGGCTGTTAGTTTCCTCTTTTTTTACAACCCTATGTATGATAGGGTATTTATATCTATTGGTTGAATATACAATAACATTG
>CAZFZD010000069.1:0-5173 GCA_964522895.1 Candidatus Woesearchaeota archaeon
CTCATAATTTAATGGTGCTTTAAAATTCATCATTTAAAGAACTCATTTAATTTGTTACTACTATTAATTGACAAATAGAAAGTTTTAAATAGTCCGTAAATTTATTATTTTTACTTTTTAGGAGGTCAAAATGGAAGCAAATATAGTTGAACAAAGCATATTAAATTTAGCTGAGCAAAGACTGCCTGAAACTAATATGGAAATATTAAGTAAGGCAGCCTATCTTGGTTAGAATTTTTTTATTCTTTTTTCAATAATTTTGATATCTTGTGAAGTATCTATCAGTTTAAGATACTGTTGTTTTACTTTATTTGGTAAATTAGCTAAAACTTCCATTTCGAAATAATAGAACATTAAACAACTTGTCAAATCAACATTTGTAAAATTACCGGTAAGATAAAAAGCATTGGCAGGGCAACCGCCCTTACATAACTTTAAGTATCTACAATTTAAACATTCTTTTTGATTTTTGAGCCTTAAATCATAGAATTTACTATCTAATGAAGAATAAAGCTTGGAAATAAACTCTTCTACAGTTAATTCTTTTTTCTTTAAGATTTCTTTTATATTAATTGCTTTATCTAGTAATGGTTTTAGAACTAAACAATCAATTATGTTTCCAAATGAATCAATGATTAGTCCTTTAGTGCCATTAGCATCTGGTAAACAAGGATGTTCTGCTATTTTTATAGATGGGATTTTATATTTGCTTTTTTCATGAATTTCGAATTTATAAAAATAAGAGAAGCTTAAACTAAAAGGTTTTTCTTTAAAATAAGATTTTATTAATTTATTGAACTCTTTACAAAGATCTTTTATATTTGGTAATTTAAAATTTTTTTCTAAAGCATTTTCAACCAATCTTGGAAATGAAATAGTCCACCTGTCTATTTTAGAATCTTTAATTAATTTATAAATATCTAATAATTCGTAAATGTTTTCTTTATTTAGAACGGTATTGATACTAACCATAACTTTGGGATATTTTTTCTTTATAAAATATAGAAGTTCAATAATGTCATAAGGATTACTTCCAACTCGATATTTTTTATGGGTTTCTAAGCCATCTAAACTAATATGGATGTGTAAATCTCTTTTATGTAATCTTATTAGTTTGTTAAGGTTTTTTTTAAGTTCAAGACCATTACTGCATAAGGTAATATAAATTCCATCACAAGCCTTAATAATTTTAAAAAAATTAGGTTTGAGTAGAGCTTCACCCCCCGTAAGTCTGATATTATTCATCCCTATTTTTTTGCATACCTTTATGAGATTAATTATTTCTTCTGAAGTTAATTCCTCTTTGATTTTTGAAAGATATTTTTTATCATGAATATTTGCTTTATCATAACAAAAAGGACAATTTAAATTACAGGCTTTTGTAGTAATAAGGGTTAATTCATTACCTAGTTTTGAGAATATGAATCTTTTTTTGTCTTTTATAGTTTGACCAAGATATTTTAAAGCCTTATTCTTCTTTTCGATTTCTTGATCCATAGGATTATTAAATAAACTAGGATTTTAAATCTTTTGCCATAATTTAATCAAAACATATATAAATTAAGTAAATATTTGGAATTCTCATGGATACTCAAAAAAGAATAGAATTAATAAAAAGAAATACAGAAGAGCTATTAGTTGAAGAAGATCTTCAGGAATTACTGAAAAATTCCCAAATCAACCATTATATCGGTTTTGAAATTTCTGGAAAAATCCATTTAGGCTCAGGATTAATGTGCATGTCCAAAGTAAAGGATTTTATGGATGCTGGAGTAAATTGTTCTATATTTTTAGCTGATTGGCATAGTTGGATAAATGATAAAATGGGCGGAGATAGAGAAACTATAAAAACTATTGCTGGCGGTTATTTTAAGGAAGGATTGAAAGCAAGCTTAAAATGTTTGGGAGGAGATCCTGAAAAATTAAAATTTGTCTTGGGTTCTGAATTATATCATAACAATGATGATTATTGGGCTACAGTGATAGATGTAAGTAAAAATACTACTCTGGGCCGTATGCAAAGAAGCATAACTATAATGGGCAGAAAAGAAGGCGAAGGAGTGGATTTTGCTAAAATGATATATCCACCCATGCAGGTAGCAGACATATTCATTCAACAGATTCATCTTGCACATGCAGGTTTAGATCAGAGAAAAGCTCAGGTAATTGCAAGAGATGTTGCTCAAAAGCTTAAGGTTACTACTCTTAAAGATGATAAAGGGAATATAATCAAACCTGTAGCAGTACATCATCATTTGCTCTTGGGATTGGGAAAACCTCCTGTTTGGCCAGTGCCTAAAGAAGATATTCAAGAATTGTGGTCTAGTTTGAAGATGAGCAAATCAAAACCAGATACTTGTATCTTCATACATGATGAACCAGCTGAAATCAGGCGTAAAATAAAGAAAGCATTTTGTCCAGAAGGTGAAGTTGAGTTCAATCCTGTTTTAGATTGGGCTAAAAACTTAATATTCAGGGAAAAAGATTGTAAGATGGAGATTAAAAGGCCTGAAAAATTTGGAGGAAATATAACGTTTGATTCTTATGAAGCTTTAGAGAAAGCATTCTTGAATAAGGATTTGCATCCTATGGATTTAAAGAATGCTGTTGCTGAAGAAGTTGTAGTGCTTTTAGCTCCAGCAAGAGAACATTTTGCCCAACCTAAAGTCAAAAAGATGTTAGAAGAGTTGGAAAAATTATTAATAACAAGATAATTATCCGAACATGTTAAGATGTTCAGTGCTTTCTTCTTCACAACCCTTAACTTTAGCTATGGCCTGCAAAAAGTCGCCCTGATTGACTTCAGTCCTGTTATCCCTGATTGCAAAATAGCCAGCTTCTGTACAAATCAGCTTTATGTCCGCTCCTGAAAACCCTGTCATTAATTCTATCAAGCGCTTGAAGTTAACTTTTTTCAAGTTCATACCATTAGTATGGATCTTCAGAATCTCTGAGCGCGCTTTAGGTCCTGGAGCCCCCACTTCAACAAGCCTGTCAAGCCGTCCAGGCCTTATCAATGCAGGGTCAAGAATGTCAAACCTGTTTGTAGCACCTATAATCTTAACATTATTTAAGTTCTTGAAACCGTCAATCTCTGACAACAGTTGCATAAAAGTACGTTGAACTTCCCTTTCGCCTGAAGTTCCGCTTTCATTCCTGTATGATGCTATTGCGTCAATTTCATCAATGAATATTATCGTAGGGGTATTTTCCTTGGCAAGTTCAAATACTTCCTTGACAAGCTTTGCGCCTTCACCAATGAATTTCTGTACAAGTTCAGAACCCACTAATTCTATGAATTGTGCTTTTGTGCTGTTTGCTAATGCCTTTGCTAACAAGGTCTTTCCGCAGCCAGGGGAACCGTGAAGAAGAATACCTCTTGGAGGTTCAATGCCTATATCTTTGAATAATTTGGGTTTTTTCAGGGGCAACTCAACAACTTCCTTCAATTCCTGTATCTCTGACCAAAGGCCGCCAATGTTTGACCACTTTATCTCTGGCTTTTTGCTTACAAGAAATGATTCAGGTGAATAGCTCTTGACATTATTTTCAAGTTTTTTAGTTATAGATAATGAACGCTGTTCAGCAAGAACATGGTCGCGTTCTTTTATTTCTCCGTGCAATTCTGAAGCGATATTTACAAGAAAAGTACTGTTGTTGGCAAGCTTCACTATGGCCTTGTTGTCAAGAATCTTCTTCACTTCACAAACGACTAATGGCGGCTGCTTGAAACGCTCGAGTTCTGCTTCTGCCCTAGCAAGTGCAAGCCTTAGTTTGATTAATTCTTCATTATTATCATATTCTAATCCTTCACAATTTTCAGTCTTCAAAATCTTACACCTCTTTTCCTATGAATTTAGGGGAAACGGTAGTCCATTATAAAGTTATTGTTTATTTTCAATAAATTCCCAGGTATTTTCGGAAAATTTGTTATTCTTTCGTAAAGATTTAGCGTAACAATATAAATTCTTTTTATTTTAAGATTGGCATGGATGAAAAGCAGATGTTTTACCTGGCTTTATGCTGCACATTGCTCGGCATAATATCCTTGTATGTAGTTTCTGGCATGACTGGTTTTGTCGTGCTGGAGGAAATTGATGAGAATATGCTAGGAGAAAAGGTTAAGGTCAAAGGCAAGGTAATGGGATTAGAGGAAAGGGAGAACATGGTATTCTTTGAGCTCCATAAAAATGGCCATAGCATTGACGTAGTCTATTTCAATTCAGGCTATTTCAACATGGAAAATGATTTTACGGACATTGTGGAGGTGCGCGGCCAGGTTAAGGACTGGAACGGGAAACTTGAGATTGTTGCAGATGAAGTTTTAAATATCACCTAAACAGAGAAGTATTATGGATTATGAAGAGATTCACATTGAGGAAGAGAAAGAGAGCCCCATAAAGAAAATAATAATAATGGCTCTGGCAGTATTTCTAATCCTGATGTTCGTCTCTTATATCGGGATAAGCTACGGTGTTGGACATATAATCGGGGGGCTGGCTGAAAGCTCGCTGATTGAGGATAACCTGGTGGATTATGGGAATGGGCGCTTGATATTCTCTGATAATGTACTTGAAGGCCTTGACGAAGTTTATTCTAACAACAGGGGCCTGGAGTTCAAGATTTGCTTAGGGGGCGAATTGCTCGGCAATACTTATTATCTTGATGAAATAATATATCCGGAGATGCATTCACAGAAGTACAATCAAGTTGTGGCAGAACCCTGCCCTTCTGATTCCTTGGTTGATTTGCATAGCCATCCTGAAAAGCGGTGCATTGCGTCGCAGCAGGACATGAGGCATTTTGAAAATCTCAAGGAGAGAAATGCCAATGCCTTAATGGTGATAATGTGTGAGCAAGACAGGATTAATATCTATAGTTAAGTTTATAATAATCCATTAATCATTAATCTCTATGAAAGTGTTATTCATTTGCAATCAAAATATGCATAGGAGTAAAACAGCAGAAGCATTGTTCAAATACAAATTTGATACTAAATCAGCAGGATTGTATAATAATTCGGTCAGTAAAGCTCAATTAGAATGGGCAGATATTATTATGGTCATGGATGATGAACAAAGAAGCGAGTTAGCTAAAAGATTTCCTAATCAATATATGAAAAAAAGAATTTTGTCTTTAAATGTTTCTGACGTTTATAGATATAATCAACCAG
>CAZFZD010000070.1:0-5046 GCA_964522895.1 Candidatus Woesearchaeota archaeon
TTTCTTAGCATTTGCTAAAAAATAAGAAATAATCATCTACCTGCGTAGATACTGATGTTTGCATAAACTTTAAAAATGAAAATTTCAGAATTCTTTTATTATGAGTGAACAAGCATTGATTTTAGCAGGAGGTTTAGGTACTAGATTAGGCAAGTTAACTAAAGTTAAACCTAAACCCATGATGGAGATTGATGGAAAGCCTTTTTTAGAGCATTTGATTGATTTTTTAAAGAGATTTGGGATTAAGGACATAGTTGTTACTAGTGGTTATTTAGGAGAGATTATTGAAGATTATTTTGGAAATGGAGAAAAATTAGGAGTTAAAATTTCTTATATTCAAGAAAAAGAGTTGTTGGGCACTGGCGGAGCGATAAAAAATGCAAGAGAATTGTTACAGAATCAATTTTACGTGCTAAATGGAGATGCTTTTTGCAATGTTGATTTGAATAAGTTAAAGCAATTCCATATTAATTCAATTTCATTGTTCACTATGGCTTTGACATTAGCAGAAGATGAAGATAATGAAGCTGTAGTAACTGATGAAGAATCTAAAATCTTGAAAGTTTTACAAAGGCATACTCCTGAAGCTGTTGAACATAGGAAAAATAATACTGCTTATATTAATGGCGGAGTTTATTATGTTAATAAAGAAGTTTTAGATTTGATTCCAGAAGGAAAAGTCTCTTTAGAGAATGAAATGTTCCCATTGTTTATAGAAAAAGTTCCTTTTTATGCAATTAAGTTTAATACTAAAGTTCATGATATTGGAACTCCAGAAAGATTGGAACACGTTAAGAAAAAATTAGAATTGAAATAATGTTTTTTCTACAGCTCCACAAATAATATGTCCTGCAGTTATGTGTATTTCTTGTATCCTGTTGCAGTTTTCTGAAGGCGCTTTTAATATAGCATCTAATCCAAGTTCTGATATTTTACCACCAGTAGCTCCTGTGAATGCTATATTCTTTGCACCGTTATCTTTAGCTTTTTCTAAAGCCTTAATCACATTCTCTGAATTGCCTGAAGTGCTTATTCCAATTCGTGATGAATTAAGGCTGAGGAACCTTGCCAAGAAATATTCCACGGGAAGATTGCAAAACAGTTGGAAGTCCCTTATGAGAAACTATTGAGGGAATGAAAATTATTCCAGATTGTGGAATGACTTCTCGACCGCGCTACAGAGTATGTGACCTATGGTGATATGCATTTCCTGTATCCTGTTAACATTGTTTGAGGGTACTTTCAGGACGAAGTCGAGCGGCACCTCACATATCTTTCCTGGAACTGAACCGGTCCACGCTATTGACTTTGCGCCTTTTTCCTTGGCTGTAAGAAGTCCGTTTACTACGTTCTTTGAATTTCCAGAGGTGGATATGCCTATCGCCACGTCATTGCTGTTCACCAGAGATTCTAGCTGCCTAGAAAACAGGTGCTCATAGCCCTTGTCATTGCTGACCGCAGTAATGATTGAAGTGTTGGTTGTTAGAGCAACCGCGTGCATGCTCGGCCTTTTTTTGTCCTGATTCAGAAGCCATACGAATTCTGCCGCGATGTGCTGCGCGTCAGCTGCTGAACCTCCGTTGCCGAAAATGATTAGTTTTCCCTGGTTCTTGAAGCAGTCCGTTATCATGTCGCACATTGTTGTTATCTCATCCGTAATGCCTGCAAGCTTCTGCTTTGACTCAATTGCTTCATTCACTTCTTTTGCTATATGTTCTCTCATGATTGTTTCACCCTAACTTCTTTCTCCAAAAATTTATCATATCTTTTAAGGTTTGTGTAATTGAAATCTCTTGTTTCCAGCCAGTTTTTTCTTTTAATTTAGTTGAGTCGCCGTAAATGATTGGCTCGTCAGTTGGCCTCAACAATTTAGGATCGACCTTGATTTCGACTTTGATGCCAGTAATCTCTAAAATCATGTCCAGAAGCTCCTGCATCTGATAGATTTTCTCTCCAGAAATGTTGTAAGCTTCACCTGCTTCGCATTTTTCTGTAGCCAAATAGAATCCGCTTATCTCATCCCTGACATCTGTAATGGCTCTGCGAGTCTTTAAATTTCCTACTTTAAACACAGGCTCTTGCAGACCTTTTTCAATCATTACTGCTTGCTTAGTGAAATCTGCACAGACATCATTTACTTTGCCAGGACCTGTAGTATTAAATATTCTTAGAGTAAATCCTTTCAAACCAAAGTTCTTGAAATATTGGTAAGTCAGCATCTCTTGGGCTACTTTACTAATGCCATAAGGATGCAATGGCTTTAAAGAATGAGATTCTTTAATAGGAACTTCGTCCTCTGTGACAAAACCATATTCTGCTGAAGAGCCTGCTACCATTACAATTGGGTTTAATTCTAGCTCTTTAAGGCATTCAAATAGGTTGACAGTGCCTTCAATGTTGGATTGGATTGTTTCATTTGGTTTTTCCCATGAAACTGTGGGATAACTTTGTGCTGCTAAGTGATAAATCCTGTCTGGCTTGAATTCTGATAATATTTGCTTGAATTTTTCTTTATCTCTTACATCAAGTTCTACTGTTTCTCCTAGTTTCTTGAGCTCTTCTAAATCAGAAGTAGGTTCATAATAAGTCAACATCAGTTCAAACTCTTTTTCTTTAAGAAATTTTGCAAGATGAAGGCCCATGAATCCTCCAGCGCCCGTTATGAATGCTTTCATTTTTTATCTCCCTGTAAAATTAATTGGCTTGCAGCATATAAATCTTCTGTAGTAAAGTGAGGTATTGCATCTTTAACTCGGTCATTGCCTCCGTAACCTGTCTTCACTAGAATGGTTTTTACTCCAGCTAATCTACCTGCCTTGATGTCGCTTGTCTTATCTCCAATCATCCAACTCTTTTTTAAGTCTATATTAAATTCCTTGGCCGCTTCTAATATCATTCCAGGATTAGGTTTTCTGCATTCACATTCAAGCTTATATTTTCCAACACCATGAATTGGATGATGAAAACACAAATAGCTGTTATCAATAATTGCATCTTCTTTTTTTAAGATGTCAACTAACTTATCATTAATTCTAAAGGCAGTTTCTTCATCACACAAACCTCTTCCAACAGCTGCTTGATTACTGATAATAAAGATATTATATTCATCATTTAACTCTGAAATGGCTTTGGCAGAACCTTTAATTAATTTTATATCCTCTAATCTTCGGATATGGCCGACATCTTTGATTATTACTCCGTCCCTGTCCAGAAAAACTGCTTTTTCCATAGATTAAACGCTTGAAACTGGTTTTAAAAAGCTTATGTAATTCGACTCTTAATTAATAAGGTTTTTAAATAGTTCAAAAATCCTGAAATAGTAAACTTAGTGAAATAATGAGAATCATATGCAGGAGTCCGGTCAGGGTAAATTTAGCCAATGGTGGAGATACTGATTACTATGTTGAAGAGATTGGATGGGGCTGCGTAATCAATGCCACGTTATCTTCACATTTCTATGAGTTTGAAATAAATGATGAAGGTGAGGCAAAAATAGATATAGTAGATTATTTCAAGCCAGCAGATCTTAACAGGACACATTATCTTGAATCCAATGTCTCTGAACTTGACTTGTTGAAGGCTACGCTAAAGTATCTTGACTTGCCATTCAATAATTCATTCATCCTGAGGACAAATGTGCCGATGCAATCTGGCTTAGGCGGCTCTTCTTCTTTGAATGTTGCCATGATTTCTGCAATGCTTAGATTCAAGAATCAGGAATTTTTGCCGCAGAAAGTTGCAGAGATATCTTATGACATAGAGAGGAATCACATGAAGGTGCCAGGAGGATATCAAGACCAGTTTGCCGCAGCTTATGGTGGAGGATTCAATTATATGGAGTTCAAGCAGGGAGATGTAGGTGTTGAGAACCTTAAGTTGCCAGAAGAGACAATAGAAAGGCTTGAGAACAATATTCTCATATACTTCCTAAAGAATAGGGAGGTTTCTGGCAGTGATGTGCATGATTCGCAAAAAAGGGATGCTGAAAAAAATCCTGAAAGGATAAAAAAACTTCTTGTTGAGAAGAGAGTTAATGCTGTTGAAATAAGGAAAGCTTTGGAAGAAGGAAGATTAGATGATTTCGGAAGGCTTTTGCATAAAGAAGGCGAGATAAAGAATAAGCTTACCGGCGATAAAGGCTGTTCTTTTGCCAAGGAACTGATGCAGAAAGCTTTGAATGCAGGAGCTTTAGGCTGTAAGATATCTGGAGCAGGCGGAGGTGGCTGCGTATTGTTTTATGTTCCTGATGATAAAATAAATAAAGTAAAAGAAATATTAAATGATGCAGGAGCCTTAGAGATGAGGTTCAGATTCCAGAGAAGACATGAGCCTGGAATCATGCTAAAAGGAGATTTCTAATACATAATAAGCCAAATATATTAATTTTTAACCCCTAAATTGAATTTCTTTTAGGGCAGAAATGTCAAGATCTAAGGGCCAAGAGTCTTGTTTTGTAAGCTTATCTGCCTTAATAGATGCCGGATATTCTGGAATAGGCACCAATCCTGGCCTGTCTTTAGAATAATCATGCTGTTCCCTTAATCCATTTCTTCTATTTATTTCAGATGCTACTGTTCCTAGTCTTATAATCTCGCCCTTTTGAAAAACTTTGATTTCTCCAGTTTTGGGATTAATTTCATGAATTTCCCTGTTACACATCTTTTTTGGAGCAATTTCTTCACCATCATATGCTTGAACATTTTGATAATATTGCTTAAAGTCAATTAATGCGTAAGACATAAGCTCTAGTCCAGAATATTTTGCTTCAATACCCCAGTTTGCTTTCATTGAAATCTCAGAACCATCATCTAATATTTGATGGATAATGCAAGCGTTTTTTGGAGCAACATAATTAAAGGCACTAGCTTCTTTTCTTGAATATTTGATCCCTAAATTTTCTGCATTTTGTGTTACAATTTTTTGAACTTCGGTTGAATCTATTATGTCTTTTAGGTCATTGCTTAAAGAAGGGATAATGAGATTATTATTAATTACAAAAGTGACTTCTTCCAATCCTTCCATTATCATCCGATGGAAATAGTTTGG
>CAZFZD010000071.1:0-5026 GCA_964522895.1 Candidatus Woesearchaeota archaeon
AATTTATGGGCTACCAGAGCTTCATCGTAATGAGATTCAAAAAGCAGATTTAATAGAATATACAGATGTTTCAGGCTGTTATATCTTAAAGCCGAGAGCCTACGCAATCTGGGAAAAATTGCAGCAATACTTTAATAAGGAATTAAAGAAGCGAAACATCAAGAATGCTTATTTTCCATTATTGATTCCAGAGAATCTATTGACAAAAGAGAAAGAGCATGTCGAAGGTTTCAGCCCTGAAGTTGCTTGGGTGACTCACAGCGGAGATTCCAAGCTATCAGAGAGGCTAGCAATAAGGCCCACATCTGAAACTATAATGTATGATGCTTATGCAAAGTGGATAAGGTCGCATAATGATCTTCCATTAAGATTGAACCAATGGTGCAATATCGTAAGATGGGAGTTCAAGAACCCTGTTCCGTTTTTACGTTCAAGAGAGTTCTTGTGGCAGGAAGGCCATACTGTCTTTGCAACAAAAAAAGAAGCAGAAGCTGAAGTCTATGATATTCTTTCAGTTTACAAGAGGATTTTTGAAGAGCTTTATGCTGTGCCAGTAGTATCCGGAACAAAAAGTGAAAAAGAGAAATTTGCCGGCGCGGATTTCACCACTTCTGTCGAGACTTTCTTGCCTTCAGGCAAGGCCATACAAGGTGCAACATCACACCATTTAGGGCAGAATTTTTCTAAGGTTTTCAATATAAATTTTTTGGATGAAAACAGCAAGAGACAGGATGCATGGCAAAATTCTTGGGGCATAACTACAAGGACCATAGGAATAATGATAATGATGCATTCTGATGATAAGGGATTGGTGTTGCCTCCTAAAGTTGCTCCTACACAAGCAGTCATTGTGCCTATCCTATTTGAAGATACAAAAGATAAAGTGCTTAAAAAGGCTAAGGATATAGCCAAGAAGCTTAAGGCTTTTGAAGTAGAAGTTGATGACAGGGATTCTTACAGTCCTGGCTGGAAATTCAATGAATGGGAAATGAAAGGAGTCCCTCTAAGGATTGAGATAGGGCCAAAGGATCTTGAAAAAGAGCAGGCTGTCCTAGTAAGAAGGGATACTAATGAAAAAAAGCCAGTGAAAATTAAAGATGTCAAGCAGGAAGTTTCTGAAATGTTAGAAGCCATGCAAACAAACCTATTCAACAAGGCCCAACAATTCATGCAAGACAGCATAGTTGAAGCAAAGAACATGAAGGAATTCATAAACGCTATCAAAAATAAAAAACTTGTAAAAGCTCCTTGGTGCAATAATCCCGCATGTGAAGAGGAAATCAAGGACAAGACAGGCGGAGCAAAATCCTTAAACATACCCTTTGACCAAAACAATGTTTCTGACAAATGTGTCTGCTGTGGCAAAGATGCAAGTGCTTTTACTTTCTTTGCAAAAAGTTACTGAGAACCTATCAAGGCATAATGCTTTGCATGGCTCTTGCCGAGGTCAATCGCTTCTTCAATATTGCAATCCTTAAGTTTTTCAAGAACAGTTTTTAGAACTTCAGAAGGCTCTTTGATAGAATCAATGCTTTGGGTCTTGATGATCAGAATGAACTTTCCATGCTTTTTCAGGAACTTTTCCGCATTCTTCTTGAAAATCTCCACTTGATTTTTCTGTGCCAGGTCCTGATAAATCATATCAACTTCAGTTACTCTGTTTTCATATTCTTCAGGCTTGGATGCATCAAACAAAAGCGGACAAGTATTCTCATGCTTCTCACAGAAAGGGAGCAGTGAACGCATGACTTCATGCGATATGTCCAGGCAGAAAACGAATCCTTCTTCTCCTACTCTTTTTGAGATTATTTCAGCAGTCACTCCATGCGATGCTCCCAGATACAGAACCTTGTTCCCTTTCTCGATGGGCACTTCTCTATTTTTCATTATCGCTTTTAGTTTTGACATCATTTTGAATAATAATCTATCTTTGCTTTCTTGGCTATCTCGTTTGCCAGTTGTCTTGCAGTTTTGCCCTTGTTCTCAGCAGTCCTTACAGACTCGTGCAAAAAGATTACCCCGTATTTTGGCGCTTTTGTGCCTAATTTCAAATGCTTGAAGAAAGCCTTTTCAGCACCCAAAACCTGTATTTTTGAAGAGGGCATCCTGGCCAGTTTCTCAAGGCTGCCTGCGAGATGGATCAAGCGCGCCGTAAGTATTTCAGAAGCCACATCAGCTGTTTTAGGAGCTAACTTTTTCACAAGCTTCTTGATTTTTTTCTCATAATCTTTTTTGGACTTTTCCAAGCTTTTTAATTCTTTTATCCCTTTCTTTTTCAAATTCTCTAAGCTTTTCTCAATCTCAGTATAAGCACTCAATAACCTGTGTAGTACTAACTCGGGACCCGGATCATTTAATTTTGCCTTTGTCTCTTTTATATTTAATCTCCTTAGCTTTTGCAAATCCATATTATAAACTTGAAACTTCTATTTTTAAATAATTATCTTTTAAAACTACAGAATATTTATAAACCTGCAATCAATAGTTAACATTATGAAATCGGGAATCACAGTCGGAGACGCGATGAACCAAATGCCTGTCAAGGTTCCGTTAGAGTGGGATTTAGTCAGGTGTGCAAAAATCATGAAAAAAGCCAAGGTAGGCAGTGTTTTAGTTGTCAGATCAAACAAGCTTGTCGGGCTGATAACTGAAAAGGATATTGTGAGCAAGGTTGTTGCGCGCAACAAGGATCCCAAGAAAATTAAGGCCAAACAAATAATGACAAAAAAGCTCATAACTGTTGAACCGAATATTGATGTTGAAAGCGCAATGCGCCTCATGAAGATAGAGGAAGTAAGAAGGTTGCCAGTAATAGGAAAAGATAAGACATTGTTGGGCTTGCTAACGATAAAAGACATAATGCATATCCAATCTTATATTTATGAATTCAAGAAAGAGAAACCAATCATAGGGAAGATGAAAAAAAGGAAACAAAGATACTTGGAAGGCGTCTGTGAAAGCTGTGGCATATATGGCAGGCTTTATGATGTTGACGGCTCCTTGCTTTGTGAATCCTGCAGGGATAATGAAGGATATGTTTCTGAAGAAGCTGCACAGACTGAAGAAGATTAGAAATGGGCAAGGAAAAGAAAAATCCAATAACAGTAATGGGCAACCATGTAGTCAAGAAGTCAGGAATTCTCGATTTTGATGGATTGTTCAAGGCAATTCCGCAATGGATGAACCAATATAATTTCAAGCCTATGGAAAAGTCCCATACAGAAAAAGAGACAAGCACAGGCATCTATATTGAATCCAGCTGGAAAGGTTCAAGGAAAGTCACTGAGTATGTCAAATATGAGGTTTCTGTCGACATCCTATTGAGGGATCTTACTGATGTCATGGTGCAGGATGATGAAGGCAAACAAGTCAAAAGGCAGAAAGGCCGTATTGAACTTGTTTTCAATGCCAAGATGAAAAAGAATTATGATAAGAAATTGAGTGAAGAAAAAGGTTCATTCAGCAATTTCATCAAGACTTTTTATGAGAAATATGTTGCCAGGAACACACTGGACAAATATGAAGACAAGCTTAAGGAACAGATGGAAGATTTCATTGAAACCCTGAAAGCCTATTTCTATTAGAAAAATATATAAATTCTTTTTGGCTGTTTTGATTCATGTTATACTGTTTCAAAAATATCAAAGAAGAAATGATGATGGTAGTATCAGTTTCAAGAAAGAACATTTCAACAATAATGCAGATACATGAGATGCAGGATGCTGGAAAAGCAGAGCCAGGAAAGGGTTTAGTGTTAAGGTGCATTCTAGAACTTGGCAAGCATGGAAAGAAATACTTTTGGCACCATGGGCCGGATTACAGTGAGGATTTTCTGCGAATAAACGGAGCCAAGAAATATAATTTGCATAGGTCAATAAAGAAAACTGCCAAAACCGCCAGTTCCTATCTGGGTAAACTAGAAGAGCAATGCAAGGGCGTGTGCATATTGCCTGTTTTCTATACATTCACTGAAGAGAGGAAGCTTTTTAATCAGCGAGGAGAATCTCTTTTAAAGTTTGATGAGCATATGAATCAATTATCTTTACTCAAGAGATTAAAGATGAAAGCCTTGAACAAACAGATTGAAACCTGTAGATGTAATAAGTGCAGAAAAGGATTGAGCCTTGATGAAGCAGTGCGATTTGAAGAATTTTTTGACAACTTTCATTACAGTGATTAGAAAGTTTTATTAAGTTTAATCAAATAATATTCTCTATGGGTGTAAAGGATTATGTCGGAAAGGCAACAAAGATAAAACAATCTACTACTTTTGATATCAAAGAGCTTTACAAGAACCTTAAGAAATGGATAGAAGACAGAGGTTACAAGATAAGCGAACCAAACTATTCTGAAAAGCCAACTGCAGAAGGGAAGTCTACAACCTTTTTTTGGTCATGCGGCAAAAAAGCAGAAACTTATACCAAGCTCGTTCTTGAACTGAATTTCAATGCGCAGACAAAGGACGTAACTATCGACAAGGAAGAGCAGACCCAAACATTGCAGCAGGGAGATGTTGAGATTGTAGTTAACACTTACATATCTAAGGATGTCGAGGACGATTGGGCAATAAGGGAAAAGAGCGGAATCTCTAGATTATTAAGAGAGATATATGATACCTTCACAAAGAAAAACACCTATGATGAATATGAAAATAAATTAAAGAAAGACAAGGAAGCTATTGTTTATGATATCAAGACTTATTTGAAGATGCAAAGATTTGATTGATGCAATATGTATTTTTTATAATGTGTGTTCTTTTTTATATTTTTAAGCTTGAATTTATTTATATACTTGTAACGCTTATAATTTTATTGGGTGTGTATGATACTAACAAGAGAGTAAGATTGATAGTTATTAAGGAAAGTAGCATTTAACCTCTCTTCCTAAAATTAATATTTGCTACTTCCCTTATTACAGCAATACTTGGCATGTGTGAAATGCCTTCCGGAGGTGTGGGGAGTTCGTCTCCCTTACACTTTATTTTTCTTAACCAGAATAACAGTATCTACGCAAGTAAATAGTCCAG
>CAZFZD010000072.1:0-4978 GCA_964522895.1 Candidatus Woesearchaeota archaeon
TTGCTTATCCTAAGCAAGTCATAATGCTTTCCTGTTTCAATAATTTTATATCCTGGCTTTCTCAAAATCTTTTTTTGGATTCGTTTTTTCACAAAAATTTTAATTAAAGCAAATATATAAACTTAACTCTAAATTGGAATATTAACATACCAAAATAGGAAGTTTTAAAAAGTATGTATGATACATATTAAAACATGAAAGAATCGACAATATTCAAAGAAGCCTTAGGAGACACACCAGTCATTAGAGTAATAGAATTTCTTATTGAAGGCAGAGGACTGGATTATTCGCTTACAGATATTGCAGAAAATTCAAACATAGGATGGACAACTCTGCACAGGATATGGGACAACTTAGTAAAATACGGCATTGTCAAGCCTACAAGAACAGTTGGAAGGGCAAAATTGTTCAAACTCAACGAAAAAAACCTTGCTGTAAAGCATCTGATATCTGTATATGACACTTTATTATATCAGGCAAGTGAAGATAAAACTGAAGAAAAAAGGCAATTAGAACTCAAGACAAAAAATTAAGAAACAAATATAAAGTAGCAATTCTCAATTATTATAATCATGGCAAAGGAAAAAAGACTGATAACAGCGGCCTTGCCCTACACAAATAATGTGCCCCATATCGGCAACATAGTGGGCTCACACTTTCCTGCAGACATTTTTGCAAGATTCTGCAGGCTAAAAGGCTATGACACAGTCTTTATCGGCGGCACTGACGAACACGGCACAGCATCTGAGATTGCTGCGCAGAAGTTCGGAATAACGCCAAAAAAGCTTTGCAATTTCTATTTCAAGGTACACAAGCAGATCTATGACTGGTTCGGGATAAGCTATGACAATTTCTCGCAGACCAGCAGGCCCATACATCATGAGACCACGCAGGAGTTCATGGAACAAATCCATAAAAACGGCTACATAATTGAGAAAGAGCTTGAACTGCCATACTGCACAAACTGCCAGAGGCAGCTTGCAGACAGGTACATTGAAGGCGAATGCCCGTATTGCGGCTATGAAAAGGCCAGGGGCGACCAGTGCGAACAGTGCAGCAAGCTGTTGGAGCCTATCAAGCTGAAAAATCCTTATTGTGTTGTATGCAACAAAAAAAACATCAAGTTCAAGAAGATAAAGCACCTTTTCTTTGACCTGGAAAAGCTGGAACCGAAGCTGAAGAAATGGATCACTTCTAACAAGCACTGGCGTGCCCAGGTAAGAGGATTGGCAATGGGCTGGATTAAGGAAGGATTAAGGCCCAGATGCATCACAAGAGACCTGAAATGGGGAGTAAAAGTTCCGTTCAAAGGTTATGAGCACTTCATCTTCTATGTTTGGGTTGATGCGCCGATAGGCTACATATCATCAACTAAAGAATGGAATGCAAAGAAATGGAAACAGTACTGGCAGAACAAGGATTCAAAGATATACCATTTCATAGGCAAGGACAACATACCTTTCCATACAATCTTTTTCCCCGGCATGCTGATGGCTAATGGCAACTATAATCTGCCGTACAATGTTGTAGGATTGCAGTATCTCAATTACGAAGGAAGCAAGTTCAGCAAGAGCAAGGGTTTTGGAGTGTTCTGCGAGAACCTGCCTGATGCAGGGCTTGAGCCAGACTACTGGCGGTTCTACCTTTCTTACCTTATACCTGAAACAAGGGATTCAGAGTTCTTGTGGCAGGAATTCAAGGACAGGGTAAACAATGAGCTTGTAGGCAACTTGGGCAACTTCATAAACAGGACATTAAGCTTTCTCAACAACAAGTTCAAGCTGAAGATTCCTGATCCAAAGCTGAATGCCAAGGACAAGCAATTCATAAAGGCTGTTGAAAAGCAGGTTGAAAAGTATGACCAGCTTATGGAAGAAGTTAAGCTGAAAGAAAGCCTTGAAGCTTTATTACACTTGTCTTCTATGGGCAACAAGTATTTTCAGGAGCAGGAGCCGTGGAAAGATGAAGAGCGGGCAAAGACTGTGATGTATGTGTGTGCGAACGTGTGCGGCATCTTAGGGCATATCTGTGAACCTTTCATTCCTGACAGCTCAAAAAGGATACTTAAGATATTAAACATAAAAGACAAGTCATGGAAAGACCTTAAGGTCTTCAAGCTTAAGCCAAAGCATAAGATTAATAAGCCTGAACTTCTGTTCAAGAAACTGGAAGACAAGCAGATAAAAATACTTAAGGAAAAGACTTCCAAGGTTACGCAATACTTCAAAGAGAAAGAAGTGAAAGAAATGGTAAGCATCGAAGATTTTCAAAAATTGGACTTGAGAATAGGTAAAGTGCTTGAAGCAAAACCGCATCCTGACGCAGACAAGCTATATGTATTACAAGTTGACTTGGGAGAGTTGGGCAAAAGGCAGTTAGTGGCTGGATTGAAAGAGTCATATTCTGTTAAAGAGCTTAAGGGCAAAGAAGTTGTCGTCGTAGCAAACCTCAAGCCCGTAAAATTAAGAGGCGTTGAAAGCCAGGGCATGCTTCTCGCAGCTACTGGCAAAGAAAAAGTGGGGCTTTTGAGTCCGGACAAAGAACTGGAACAGGGTTCTAAGATTTCTTAATTTGTTACCACCGAAAAGTTTATAAAACTCTAAGTTTGAGATTTGTTAAACAGGTAATTTGAAATGGGAAAATTATACAAAGGAGCTGTAAAATTGGGAAAATTGGCAGATAAGGGGGTAAGAAAAATACCTCTGAAATACAGGAGAACTGCTGTAGCTGCCGCCTTATTGTGGGCCTGGATTGATTTTTCGCCAAAGCCGCCGGAACAATTGCTGAAAGACAAAGGATACAGCATTGACAGGGTTTGCCAACAGCATTATGCGCCTGTCGGTAAGCTTGAAGGTGAAGAAATAGTAGAGATGGCGCAAAGGTATGTTGGTGATCCTTATGGCAAGAACAAAAGATTTTGCAGCCCAATAAGGGCAGAAAAAAGGAACTGCTGGCTGCAGTGCGCAGCATATGTTTCAAGCGTGTTCAAGTATGCAGCAAAGGAAAAAGGAGTGCATATACCAATCCCTTCAGGAAACGGAATAAACAAGTGCACCAATTCATATCATGTCAGAAAAAACATGTTTGATGATCCTGAACTGTTGAAGCCGGGAGACATATTCTCATCTACTGGGAATTTAAGGTTCGGGCATGCAGGAATATATGTCGGGAAAGGCCTTGTATCTAAAAAGAAAGGCAATGTCTATCTCAAATTCAAGCCTGATGATAAGGGCAAGCATGTTTTCATACATTCGACAACGCCTGTGATAGGCTATAATATTTTGGAAGACTTGGAAAAGCATCGCGATATCGTATCTTTCTGCAGGCATGAATCGCTGTGCCATGAAGATGACGGGGTTTGTGAAGAATGATAAAAGAAGAACTTTTGAATCTGGGAAAAAAAAGCAAGAATGCTTTGTTGGCATTAGCTTTTGCTGCAATCGCTTTTCCCAGTGATGCCCCTTACGGGCGCCTGAATTCTTATCTTCAGGGGATTGAAGATTATACGCAGCAGTATCATGAGGACATAATTTGCGAAAGGTTCTGCACTTGCGAGCCTGTCGTAAAGCACGTGCATCATGAGAAGATTGTTCCAGTGCCTGTAGAGAACAAGTATCATGTGAAAAAGAAAGAAAATCTTGCAGATCTTGTCAAAAAGAAGTATCTGGAAATAACCGACACAGAATTTGAAAGGATAAATAATCTTAACACAATGAACAGGGTAAATAAGTTTGACAAGGTTTTTGAAAGAAATGCAGAAAGGTATGATGTTGACAAGAATCTTATGAAAGGCATTGCCTTTGTTGAAAGCCGCGGAAGGCATAAGGGGATTGTCACCACTTTCAGAAATGGCAGATATTTTTTGGACATGGATTCTGACAAGATAACCAAAAGCGCAGTCGGCGCACTGGGAATGATGCAGCTTATGCCTGCTACTGCAAGAGAACTTGGAGTTAACCCGTTCAATGTATACCAAAACATACGTGGAGCAACAAAGCTTATGAGAAAGAACATAAGGCACTTTGAAGGTAATATTGTGCCTGCAATCACATCTTATAATGCAGGGATTGGATTGACAAATAAGCTGATAAAAAAGGCAAGAAGCTTTGATTTTCTTGAGTACAGGAAGTTTGGAAAAAGCCCGGAAATAAAAAAATACACGCTTAATGTGCTCGTTGCAAAAAAGCTGTTTGATAATTATGAAGATTATACTGAAAATATTGTCCAAGAAGACATTATTTATTGAGAATTCTTAAGGAATGGGCCCCATGGGATTTGAACCCACGACCTCTCGATTTCTATGCTCTAGCTTATCAGTTTCACTGCAATTTCTTGCTCGAGTGCTATAGCCAGACTAAGCCAAGGGCCCGCAACTATTTAAATTTATCAATACTTTATAAGCTTTTCTAATCTCGTTGGAAGTATAAATTAAATTTTTTTATATGCTTTGGATTTGCTGGCCTTATTATATCAAAGAATTTATTTAACATTTTTTCACCCCTAATAGCTACTGTGTATATATCATTCCAATTTTTTTCTTTTCTCAACAAGCAATACCTTGTTGCTCTTAATCCTAAATTTTCTAGACAGTTCTTGATTTGTGTTGAAAGAGTATCCGAAACTGTTTTAAATTCAATCCTAGGATATAATTTTTTATTCTTTTTTTCCAGATATAAACATCCATCTGTGTCAAAAATACCTTTTAACATCGGTGCGATAAAATCTTGGTTTTTTAAAAATACTCTAGGCAAAAAGATTTTTGTTTTTGGACCTAATGCTAAACCTAATCTCTTATGTTTAAAATCTACTAAATCGTTCGACCAAATCTGAAAGCCATAAACTCCAGTACTTTGCATTTCCCTAAGACTAATTTTCAGCCCATATATCTTTTTATAAAGATCTTTTATCCTTTGGTCATAATGCTCTTTATCATCATTAATATGACCTCTTAATTGATAGAGACCTTTCATTTTATTTT
>CAZFZD010000073.1:0-4966 GCA_964522895.1 Candidatus Woesearchaeota archaeon
GATATGGGATGAGCAAGGTAATCTTTCACTTCAAAGATACTTTGAAGATGGCCAGCTGAATGGGCTTGCAACTTCCTGGTATTCTGATGGGAACATAAAATACGAAACGAATTATCAAGATGGTTTAAGAGAAGGCTTGCAGAGGACTTGGTATGAGAATGGCGAACTGGCTACTGAGATCATGTTTGATGACAATCTGCGTGAAGGCCTGGCAAGGTATTGGAATCCTGACGCCACAAGAGAATCAGAATTACATTATTCAAAGGGATTGCTTGAAGGGCTTCAATTGTATTATGAGGATGATAAGAGGTATAAGGAAATATCTTACTCACGCGGAAAAAGGCAGGGTCCGGCATATGCATGGCACGATAATGGACAGCTTAAGGCAAGGATGACTTATAACCATTCCAAGCTTACCTATTGTACATTATATTATGCTGATGGAAAATTGAAAAGTAAATTTTATGCAGGAGAAGAATTACAGCATTATGTTGAATATGATCCTTGGAACAACATCATCATTGATGAGACTGGAAAGGATTTGGAACCGCTGCTTAATTTTTCTCAATGATGTGTTTTACCATATAGCATTCTTTCACGCTTTTAATCTGGCAGAATTTTACAAGCAATGCCTTGACTTGTTCAACATTAACTAGCGCATCAACCATTCCGTCATGATTGATTTGAGTGTATTCAGGTTTTTGATAAGTGGCTAGGCTTTGGAGCTCTGAAAATTGTTGCAATGGCCCTGAGACCTTGTATCGGTTGCCTTCCTGTTCCAAGTATCCTTTTTCCACCAAGACTTTTATCAAATCATACAAATCTGAAAATTGTACTCCTGACTTTGAAAATAATTCCGCTGGCTGAAAATCTTTTAGTTTTAAGGCAGTCTGAAAAACCTTGCTTTGCTGTTCAGTTATATCATATAGCCTGATCTTGCTCAATTCAAAGCCCTCATCTTTTTCAAGATTAGTGACTATTCTTGCCTTATTCAAATCAACAAGAAGATTGAAATCCTCATTGCCTTGATTGCAGCGTGCCAATAGGCAAGGAGAAAGCTTTGTTGTGACTTTGACAGGCTCTTCAGACATCAGCTCAATATCCTTGGCACTCATTTTTGGTTTTATCAGAAGCATCAGTTTTGATTCATCTACTTCTTCAGTTTGTGTTTCAGGCTTGGAAAATATTCTTACTGCTTCGCCGCCGTGCTTTGTCCTTCTAGGCCTTATGTTTACAAACAATGGCAGGTCTATGACGCCAGTGATCAGCCCTGTTCCAATTGGAATGTTCTGAAGCTCATTCTCAAGCTCAAAAGTCATGCCCTCAACAGAATTAGTGATTGCCTTGATATCATTTGGATTGGTGACTTTCAGTATTATCTGCGTTGACATCTGCGAAATGACACTCTTGTCGAGCCTGCTTGGTCTTTGCGATATTGCTGCAAGCCCCATGCCGAACTTTCTGCCTTCAGCAGCAATCTGCCTTAATATCGCATTGCTTTTCGCTTCACCAAAGCCTCTTTCGGGACAGAAGTTCTGCGCTTCCTCAACAACAAGGAAGAACGGCGGAATGTTGCCTTTCTTTCTTTCCATGAACAGGTCATTAGCAAGTTTGTAGACAATAACTTCCTGCACTTCAGGGGCTATGCCTCTTAAGTTTACTATTGAACACTTGTTTAATTGCACAAGCTCACTCGGCAAAGTTCCGCTATCAGAGAAAAGGTCTAAACGTTTCACATACTCAAGCATGTTTATCAGGTTCCACTTGGCGCTGCTCTCTTCAGTAGCTTCAAGTTCGAATATCATGTCATCAAAGCTTGCTTCATTGCCAAGATTTTTCAATGCAGAATACAAAATTCCAAGCTGTGAATTGGAAAGTTTTGTAGGCAATAGCTTGATCATTTCTCCCGGAGTAAGTTTCTGGCTGTTGAGTTTAAGCGATTTTGCATTAGGGTTTGCTTCAATGTCCGGAGAATACTCTTCAATCTGGCCGTGATATGCCTTTGGCTTTAATCCGAATTTTTGCAGTTTTTCAAGATTATCATTAGGCTGTTCAAAAGAATTATGTTCACCATGCGGATCAATAATCACCATTGGCACCTTATTATCTAACAATGCTTCAAGTATCACTGCAACAGCATAAGATTTACCGCTGCCGCTTTTTCCAGTAATAAAAACATGTTTTGTTATTAAAGTGTCAAGGTCTATATGCACTTTAAGGTTATCCCTGCCGTTAAGGAAACCAAGATAGGCTCCATTTCCCTTTGTAGAAAGCCCCAGGCATTTTTCAACAAATTCATCATCAGCTCTCAAGACTTCAGTTCCAAGCTGGAAAGGAGTCCTTAATCCCCTTAACAATCCGTTTTCATCCCTGAAACCCAGGATGTTGCAAGTTGCAATAGCGCTTTCAGAAGTCCTCTCTATCTCAAGTATCTGTCCCAGGACAAAACCATAATCCGGATGATTTACCTGGACATAGCCGAATTTTTTTGCATTGCCTTTTATCTCAAACTTGAAACTGTTCGTAGAAACCTTTCCGATAATATGGCCAAGAATCATTAAAAAATAAAAAGAAGCTTTTATTGCTGTGCTTCCTGGCTTATCCCAAAATTTTCCCGCAAGAAACTCATCATCATATGGTTGCCTGCAGCCTTGTATACTCTGAAAGCAGCCTTAAGATGCTCTTTTTTGAGATATATGTCTCCTAATTTGTTAAGCTTGTTAGAATCGGCTGCTATGCTATAGGCTTTTTCAGCAAATATAAGGCACTCGTTCCTTTCAGTCTTTAGGCATTGGTCGCCAACACCGATAAGCCTGTCAGTATTTTGCAGATGATTAAAGACTTCAATGGCACTGTCATATTTTTCCCTTTTGATGCATTCTTCACCTACTTGAAGAAGCATATCATTATCATTCAGCAGCTTGTAAGCCCTTATAGCATCTACCATCTGACCGTCCCTTAAACAGGTTTGTCCAGTTACCCTCAGCCTATCCTTGTTTTGCGCAAGCTTATAACAATCAATTGCATCAGAATACATTCCTTTTGAACTGAAATCATCACCGATGTTAACCAATCTTTCACTGTTATTTGTAGCGACAAAAGCTTTGATAGCTTCAGCAACCTTGCCTTTTTTTATCAGCTCTTCACCCACAGAATTCATGATGTTGTTTCGCATCTCTTCACCGAACATGGAAAGATTGACATTATCTACACCCTTTCTAAGGATGATAGGAACCATCTTCTCATAGGTAGCATTGCCTTGATTATTATACTTTTCAACTAGTCCTTTTACTTCTTTTTTTATATGATCCATAAGATTCCCCCCTTTTATAATAAGTTATTCAGGGAATATTCTACCTATTTATATATTTATTGCCTATTTTTGAGCTTTAAGAGGAAATAGAAAACTATTTAAATAAAAGGTTCACTTTAGAGTGACAATGTGGGGGTCAAAATGAGTTTAGAAGAAACTAGTAATTCAGAGGAAAAAAGAACTTTAGGAGAAAAATTAAATATATGTGGGAAATTTAGTGTTATAGTAGGAGCCCTTTTTGTTAAAGATATAGGACATATTTGGGGATACATGTTTGAAACTACAGGAATTGGTATAATGGCTTATAATTCTTTTGCAGAAAATGCCACGCCAGAGAATCTATTATCAGGTATGGGCATTTATGTCGGTGGTAGAATCTTAAATCATACAAGACAAAATTTAAAAAGAAATAAAAGAATACGGGAAGATATGAATATTTATACTTCTGGTTTGCAAAGAAGAATTAAAGCTCTTGAAGAAAAAATTGATAAAGAAGAATCTTCAAAACAAGAAGAACCTTACTCAATCAAGATGGAACTCTAGGATGTCCTTGTCTTTCAGCTGATGCTTTAGCTTGAGGATTTTCTGCCCGTCAAACTTCACAGATTTGCCCCAGATTCTTGCAAACCTAAATCTTTCAATGAAATCCTTGTGCAGTTTTAAACAAGCGTCGCTTAAAGTTGCACCTTTTTTCAATACTAAGGGCTCTTTGAGGTCTGGATCCTTGCCTACTTCCTTGCAATAGATTCTTACTATATCTAGCTTTTCAAATATCTTCTTTTTCAGCTCTTCCAAACCTCTGCCTTTCTCTGCTGAAATCACTATATCCGGCTTAAGCTTCTTTTGAAGTTCTAAAAGCCTTTTTTGGGACACCAGGTCTATCTTGTTCAATATAACCAGGCAGGGGATATATCTTCGGTTATCTTCAATAACATCAATTAATTGGTCTATGTCAATGTCAGTCCTTATCACCACATCTGCATTATTGTACTTGAACTCCCTCAAGACGTCAATGATGGTCTGCTTGTCAAGCTTTGTTAATTTCACTGAAGACACGTTTATGCCGCCAGTAGCTTTCTTCACGATTTTCACGTCAGGCCTTTTTACATTAAGCCTTATCCTCGCTTCATAAAGCTCGTTCTTGATTTTTTCAAGCTGGCCAGGCTTGGTAGCATCAACCATTATTATGATGAGGTCAGCAACGCTTACGGCACTAAGTACTTCCTTGCCTCTTCCTTTCCCTCTTGCAGCGCCTTCAACCAGCCCTGGAACATCGAAAATCTGGATGTTTACATTCTCATAATTTAATACACCAGGAATCACATCAAGCGTCGTAAAGTCATAATGCCCGACTTCAGAATCAGCACCTGTTATCTTGTTGAGCAAAGTGCTCTTTCCGACAGACGGGAAACCTAGCAGCGCAGCGGTTGCATGTCCGCTTTTCTTTATTGTCCAGCCTTCAGTATGCACTTTTTTAGAGGCCTTGCCTCTCTGTTCATCTTTTAATCTTGCAATCTTGGCCTTGAGCAAACCGACAGCATGCTGAGTCCTTTTATTATATTTGGTGTTCTTTAACTCTTCTTCAAATTCCTTGATTTTCTCATTAAGCTTGTGATCAACGATGGCCATCTACAATTACTTTAATATGGCATC
>CAZFZD010000074.1:0-4935 GCA_964522895.1 Candidatus Woesearchaeota archaeon
CCACAAAAAGGAGAGTGGTTAAATCCCTGGACTATCTACTTGCGTAGATACTGAAAAAGCGGACCTGGCAGGATTTGAACCTGCGACCTACTGCTTAGGAGGCAGTTGCGCTATCCAGACTGCGCTACAGGCCCATTACGTTATTTTGCGAACAAACTAGTATATAAAGTTTTATGGTTTGATTTTTTCCGAGCAGAAAGGCATTTACAGAGATGGCTTTCCAAAAAGCATATAAATAAATCAGGTCTTAGTTTCACAAGGTTATTGCCGAGGTCGCATAACCTGGTATTGCGCTGGCCTGCTAAGTCAGTTTCCGTATGGATGTGAGGGTTCAAATCCCTCCCTCGGCGTTCTTATTTACATCACAATATTTTTAAACTCAAAAACGCCCATTTATGTTATTATGGAATTCCTTAACATAGCAAATTTAGATGCTTTTGCCATGCAGAACGTATCAAGCTTTATGGTAAAGCTGATAGCTGCTTTGGCCATACTGCTTTTTGGCATTATAATGGCCAACATATTTGCCAAGCTATTCAAGAAATTGCTTCATAGTTTTGAAATCAATTCAGTGCTTGCAGGCGCAGGATTCAAGTTTCCGCTTGAAGAGTTTGTCTCAAGCATATTGAAATACGTCATATATTTTGCTACAGTCATATGGGCATTGACAGAACTCGGACTAGCAACAACAATCCTTCAGATAATCCTTGTAGTGATACTGATACTGATGATAATATTTATCATACTCGCTTTCAAGGACATAATACCTAATATAACTGCTGGTTTTGTGATGCATTCAAAGGGGCTGTATAAGAAAGGAGACAATATCAGTGTTGGCGCTGCTGAGGGCAAGATCATAGACCTTGACATAATGGAAACAAAGATTAAGACCAAGTCAGGTGATGTAATCTTGGTACCGAATTCCTTGCTGATGAAAAGCGAGATTATCGTTAAAAAGAAGAAATAGTTAAGTTTAAATAAGAATTATATTATTTTCTATTGAAGTCGGGCCCATGGTCTAGTGGCTATGACAACACCCTTACAAGGTGTGAATCCCCGGTTCGAGTCCGGGTGGGCCCACCATTTTTCCAAAAAATGAATTTTGCAATAATAGTTTCTAAAAAGGATGCGGCAGGGATGAACATAAAACGTGCTTTGCTTCGGCTATATGAATTCAAGAATGAAGGCAATTTCTGGCAGTATGAGAATTTAAGGCTTTATGAAGTTGAAGAGGATTCCATAAACTGCGAGGGTATAGACAAGATTGTCACTGCTGACATGCTTGTATTTGCAACAAAGCACAAGTCCAAGGCAGGCAAGCATTCATTGTCTGTACATGTGCCCGGCAACTGGGGCAAGGCAGAGCTGGGCGGAAAAGACAGGACATTGTGCATGGCCCCAGCTTCTTTGGTGAAGGAGATGTTTCTGGAGCTCAATGTCCAGGCGAAGCATACTAATTATGAGATAACTTTGGAAACTGTGCATCACGGGCCTTATGTCGAGAAGCCTGTCCTGTTCATAGAGATTGGATCGAATGAAGAGCACTGGAACGACAGGGAATCAGGAGAAATTATCGCAAGGACAATAATGTCTGTGCTGGGAAAAGAGCTTAAGAGCTATAAGACTGTAATCGGCTTAGGCGCTTCGCATTATCCAAGACCTTTCAATAAGCTGTTGTTGAGGACAGAATATGCTATCGGACAGATTTGCCCCAAGTACATGATTGATAAGCTTGACAAGGAGATGCTGTTGCAGGCATTGAAGAAGAATGTTGAAAATGTTGAGTTCGTGCTTCTGGATTGGAAAGGGCTTTCCGGTTACAAGGAAAAAGTAATTGAATTGTTAGAGGAATTGGATGTGCCTTACAAGAAGGCAAAGAAAGTTATTCCTTCATCCTGATCTGCAATGCAAGATCCTCAAGCTTTTTCAGGTTCCATTTTATGGAATCAGATTTTTTCCTCAAGTTCCCGCCGCGAAGATTGAATCTCAGAAATTCGCCGTAAAGCTCTTCCACGACATTTTTTATCTCCAATGCCTCGTCAAACCTCTTGTTGATAGTATGATTGACAGCCATCCTCACCAGCTCTCCTGAAAGGTCGCAAAGGCCCAGCAGATAGCTTTCATTGCTCACTTCCAGCTCTTTTCTTCTAGGGATAGTTTTATTCTTGATAAACTCAAGAAATGCCATAGCTTCAACATACTCCTGCACTGCCACGTATTGTATGTCAGTATCATAATGTTCTGCTGGAAGGGACTTTACCTTGTTCTTGATATCATCTACGAGTTTTTCCGCTTCAGCTACTTCGTGCCTCTGCACAGAATAGATTATCTGCTTTGAAAGATGGATTATATCTCTTGACAATTGTATTGTTTTTTCGCGCTTCTCTTCAAACAAGCGCATCTCTTCCCTGATTTGTTTGAATTCTTTCTTGTCTAGCATTATTAAAACCTCGTGTACATCAATTTTGCCTTTTCATCTTTTAAAAGGTTTTTGACTTTAGACGAATAATGATGTTCAGCAAAATACTCTAACAAGTTCTGGTCTGTAAGTTTCTCATTTAAGTTTCCTGACTCAAGGCTCTGTTCGAGTAATGCTATTTGCTTGTTTTTCACAAAAGAAACTTTCTTCATGCCTTTTCGGGCATTCTTTATGTTCTTGCCTGTATGGATTCCTATCAGGATAACAGGCAGGCTTGTTGCAGGGATAAAAGTCAATGGGGGGAAATAGCATGCTGCTATTAATGGCGCACCAAGAATGCAGTTGGCAGTGAGGATTGCAGCATTCCTGTTCACTTCTTTTCTTGCAATTGATTTAAAGGCTTTCTCTGCCTTATCTTCGCAAATATTCTCAGAATAATTCACATTGACTTCTGCTACTAATGATGATGCCGTAAGTGCACGAAGGTTCTTGTTCTGCAATCTTTTCAAGTAAGGCTTTATGTGCTTGTTTATAAGATCAAAATTCTTCTTTCCGAACCATTTGAATCCATGACCTATTTTTTGATAAATTTTCTTTGGTTCTGGTTTCTTCTTGTTTTCCTTTACAAGAATCTCAAGCCCGGAATCGTCTTTAGAACTATTATGGTATAATGTGTACTTATTTTCCTGTCTTATAAGATATAACTCTAATGTCATACTCTTAGCGTGGCTAATTTCATTTATAAATCTTGCTAATTTTGTCACTTAAAAATGAAAATTACCACCTTTCAAGCTCTTTTTCAATGGTCTTGAGCCAGCCTTTTACCAATTGCATGATGATGTTTCTTAATGCTTTCTTGTCTTTGATTTTGTAATGAAAGAGATAGCCGCCATTATCAAGGTTTTCCTGGCTCCTTATGACTGCATCTTTCTCATACAGCTTTTTTATCGCCCTCTGCACTGTTGAAAGGTTCAGATCAGTCTTTTTCGCCAGCTCTTTTGCAGTTGTCCAAGAATTATGCCCTAATAAAAAGTGCATCACCTTGGCATCTGCTTTTGAGAGGCCAAGGCTGCATTTAATTATCTTATCAAGGCTGAAACGCTTGCATGCGAAATCTATCATATGTATTTCTCTAATGCTGCCTTGAAGCTGTCTTTTGGCTGGCCGCCGATTATCCTGTCAATTTCCTTGCCTTTGTCAAAGACGATGAAGCACGGTATGCTGCGGATATTGTTCTTTATTGCCAGCTCGTCTTGTTCCTGCGTATTTACCTTGCCGAAATTGAGCTTGCCTTCCAAATTCTTGCTAACCTCTTCAAATACAGGACCCATTGCAACGCACGGGCCGCACCAAGGCGCCCAAAAGTCTACGACCACAGGCACTTTTGATTCCTGCAGGTAATCATCAAAGTTTTCATTTGTCAGTTCCTTTACCATTTTATAACCTCCTTACAGTATTTCTATAAAATGGAAGTTCTATTTAAACCTTATCCACTACTTCGATATGCTTGGAAAAATGGAAGTTCTTAAGAAAAGTTTAAATAGCACTTGTCTTTTTACCCGAAAATATGAAACATTTAGTACTGATTTTGGAAGAATATCTAGAAATGGCAGGCCGTGAAAATATGATAGATTGTTTTGATGAGATGAGTTTGGTCTCAAGATTAAAGCGTCTTAATCAAGCAATTCCTGAGAAGCCCAAAGGGATTGAGGATATTGCCAGTACAAGCCCAAAAGACCTTTGGAAGATTAAAGATGAGTTGCAATACAATCTTATGGCAGCTTATTACGCATATTTAACAGAAAAAAGTATGAGTCACACTTTGTTCCATGAAGTATGGGATAGTGGCGCAATTCCTTGGGACAATGGAGTAACTTTTACAGATACTTTGGAAAAAAGTGGCTCAGGAGCTTTCTTGTCAAAACCATTGATGCAGCACATTGTTGGTTCTAACCCTTTAGATGAAAGCGTAATGATATTGGATGATGCCATTTACGCTAGCCAGAAGTTAGAGGCAAGAAAAATTCTGGAAAATGAAGACAACAAATACAAGGGCAAGACTTTCGTTGCTCATAACATTCCTTGCGTAGGAGATTACAAACAATTGTTCCCGAAGTTTGAAAGATTAGGTTTCTTAAATCCATTATTTGCTGTTGAGATAGATTATTGTTCGGTTAAGGGCCAACTTAAAGAGAGAAAGAAGCATGAGGAAGAGCTTGTTAAAAAAATAAGGAAAATTGCATTTGGCAAGGTTAAAAGCTATGAAAAGAGAATATCCAAGCGTAATTACCTGGAACCACCTTCTGTTGATGTTGTTGCCGCTTTACCTGATGCTCTTCCATATTGGCATATACATTTTATTGGAAAGATTGCAGCTTATGAGAAATGCCAGTCAAGATATCTTTTTGAGCCAAAATCTGCGAATCTTCCAGGACTGCCAGCAAAATAGAAAAGATTACATTCTATAGAGGAAAATACCAAAAGTTTTATAAAGCTCTATTTTACAAAAAAAGACG
>CAZFZD010000075.1:0-4930 GCA_964522895.1 Candidatus Woesearchaeota archaeon
ATGAACCAAGAACTCTCACTGCATTCAGTTTAATGGATGCCCCGCAGCTTGCTGCAGCTGGGAGGCTTCACTAATAAAAGCAGGCTATTAAACCTAAAGGTGATGTAACATGGCACAATGCGACATGTGCGGCAAAGAGACCGAACTGATTGATGCGATTGTTGAAGGAACTATGCTTTCTGTCTGTAATAAATGTGCAAGGCATGGTGAAGCGGTTCCAGTTGTAAAGGAAGAGAAAAATGATTATTCTCCTGAACTGGTTGTTGAGCCTGAATTGCAGATAAAAGATTGTGCAAAACAGGTAAAGCAGGCAAGGGAAAAGAAAGGCATGACACAGAAGCAGCTTGCTGAAGCTTTGGCTGAAAAGGAGTCAGTCATACACAGGATTGAATCCGGCAAGATTAAGCCGCCTGTCAATGTTGCCAACAAGCTTGAACAATTTTTTGGAATTAAAATAGTTGAGGAAGAAGTTCCAGAAAAAAAGGATGTTAAAAGATTGAACTTGAGAGATCCTGGATTGACCATCGGTGATTTGTTGAAAATGAAGAAATAAAATTTTCAATCGAAACCTTTTTTAATAAACTAATTCTCATTTATTCGTTAAACGCCTCCGTGGCTTAGTGGTAGAGCAGCTGACTTGTAATCAGCAGGTCGCGGGTTCGAATCCCGTCGGAGGCTCCATTTTCATTCTTGACAAGATGTGAATTTAAGGCAACCCTTAGCAAAACAAGCGATTTTGCAAGAAAAGCTTATAAACACTTAGTTTATCGCGAAACATGGCGATTATATGTTTGCCTTTTTTGGCAAATATTTTTTTATTTTTTTATTTCGTAAATTATAAAAAGCAGAAAAATACAATTATTCTTTGATATTATGGAAAAAAGCAAAAAAACGATAACTGCTGACATGGCCATTGGAGACGTTGTTGACAAGTGGCCTGAAACAATAACAGTTTTTGCCAAACACGGTATGCACTGTGTTGGCTGTACTATTGCCTCATTTGAGACAATTGAACAAGGTGCAAAAGCGCACGAGATGGATTTGGATAAATTACTCGATGATCTTAACAAAGCTGTAAACAAAAAGGAGGAATAAATGGCAAAATTAGTTGTAGATGAAGACAAATGCATCGGTTGCGGTGCTTGCACTTCTGAAGCTGAGGATTTGTTTGAATTGGTTGAGACTGATTCAGGCTATAAGGCCAAGGTAAAGAAGGAAGAAGTAGTTGACAAGGACCTTGAAAAAGCACAAGCTGCCGTCGAGATTTGCCCTGTTGACGCAATAAGCCTGAAATAAGAATCTCTTGTTTTAGGATAATAGAACTTTTTTCTATTTTGCAAATTCATTACTTTTAAATACTTATTGTTTATAGTATTTCTTAATGTCAAAACAAGAATTTGAAGTGGTTTTTCATGCAAGAGCAGGACAAGGCGCAAAGAGCGCAGCACAGTTCTTGGCTGAAGCCGCAATGTTGAAAGGATTGTACATGCAATCATGGCCCAATTACGGAGCAGAGCGTAGCGGAGCACCAATGATGGCTTTTACAAGAATCTCAAAAAAGCCGATTAAAACCCATGAGCCTGTAAGGGAAGCAGAAGCCATGATAATTTTGGATCCCACGCTTTTTGATAAGGTTGATTTGAGCATATTATGCAAGAAAGGAATTTTGATAGGCAACTCATGCGACAAGAGCCTGATAAGGAACAAGACAAAATTCAAGGGAAAGATAAAGGCAGTAGGCGGTACTGAAATTTCAATGAAGCATCTTGGGAAGGGTTTTCCGAACATGCCCTTGTTAGGAGCATTGCTCGGAGCCACAGAGATAGTTGACATTAATCATTTCATACATGTTGTAAAAAAGCATTTCCAGAAAAAATTAGGCGAGGATATGACCAAAGCGAATATCAAGGCCATAAAGGAAGGATATGAAAAAGGAAAAGAATAAGCTGGAAAAAGGAGCGGTCGTGAAAGGCGGAACTGCAAAGGAAAACAAGACAGGGAGTTGGAAGACTTTAAGGCCTGTATGGGACAAGAAAAGGTGCATTGATTGCATGCTTTGCGTAATATATTGTCCAGAAGCTTGCATTTTGGCAAAGAAAGGAAAACGGCTTGAGACTGATTTTGATTATTGCAAGGGTTGCGGAATCTGTGCGCAGGTATGCCCTGTAAAATGCATCAAGATGAAGAAGGAGGAATGCAAATGAAGATGAAGGCATTGACAGGAGCTTATGCAGCATCCCAGGCGATGCGCCAGATAAATCCAGATGTTGTTCCTGTTTATCCCGTGACACCCCAATCTCCTATCGCAGAAAGATTTGCAGATTTCAAGGCCGACGGCCGGGTTGATACAGAGCTTGTCTTGGCAGAGTCAGAACATTCTGTAATGAGTATAGCCATAGGCGCATCAGCCGCAGGAGCAAGAGTCATGACTGCAACAGCATCACAAGGTCTCGCATTAATGTGGGAACTGTTGCCTGCAGCAGCAGGCATGAGACTGCCAATAGTTATGAACATTGCCAACAGGGCATTGTCAGCCCCATTGAATATTCATTGCGATCATAATGACAGCATGGGAACAAAAGACCAGTCCTGGATACAGCTTTATGCAGAAAACCCGCAGGAAGTTTATGACATGACAGTGCTGGCAGTAAAGCTTGCTGAGACAGTAAGCTTGCCTGCTATGGTAATGCAGGACGGATTCATAACATCGCATTGCGTTGAAGGCGTTGAGATGCTCGAGGACAAGAAGGTCAAGAGTTTTTTGAAGAAACGTAAACCCTCAAACCCATTATTGAATACATTGAATCCTGTCACTTACGGTGCGATGCAATTGCCCAATGCTTTGTTTGAGACAAAGCTGCAGCAGGAAGAGGCAATGCAAGAGGCCAAAAAACAATATCCACTCATAGCAAAAAGCCTTACAGTATTGACTAAAAGGAAATATGACGTGATTGAAAAATACAAGATGAACAACGCAGAAGCTGCAATAGTGACAACAAGTTCGACTGCAGGCATAGTAAAATCTTCTGTTGACAAGCTTAGGAAAAAAGGTAAGAAAGTCGGAATGATAAAATTAAGGCTTTTCAGGCCTTTCCCTTACAATGAGATTTCAAAAGCATTGGAAAAGGTCAAGGCAGTGTCTGTCTTTGACAGGGCCATGGCTTATGGTGCTAATGCGCCGATATTTGCAGAATGCTTGCAGGCATTATATTCAAATTCCAAGAGGCCCAAGATGCAGAGCTGTATCTTTGGGATAGGCGGAAGGGACATATTTGAAGAGCAGGTTGAAAAAATTTATTCAGAACTGTTATCTGGAAAAGTTCAGGGAGCTAAGTATATAAAATGACGATGGACATAAAGAAATTTGCAGAGATGGAACATAATTTCGTACCAGGGCACAACAGCTGTTCGGGCTGCGGATTTCCTGCTATAGTCAGGACCATTATGAAAGCCGCGGGCAAGGACACAGTAGCGTGCCTCGCGACTGGCTGTCTTGAAGTTACATCCACATTATGGCCGAGGAGCGCCTGGAAAATCCCTTGTATACATAATACTTTTGAGAATGCAGCTGCAACAATTTCTGGTGTTGAAGCGGCATACAAGGCATTCAAGAAAAAAGGCAAGATTAGGAAAAACATAAAGTTTGTAGCATTCGGCGGAGATGGCGGCACTTATGACATCGGATTACAGAGCCTTTCAGGAATGCTTGAGAGAGGCCACGATGTGGTCTATGTGCTTTATGATAATGAAGGTTATATGAACACAGGCAACCAGAGGAGCAGTGCAACGCCTTATGGTGCGGCAACAACAACAACTCCTGACGGAAAAGTATTGCATGGAAAAAACATCTTCAGGAAAGACATAACAAAGATTGCAGCAGCGCATAATATTCCTTACGTAGCACAATCTGCAATGCACACTTGGTCTGACTTGTATGAGAAAGCAAAGAAGGCATTTGCAGTAAAAGGTCCAGCATTCATAAACGTATTTTCTCCTTGTCCACAAAACTGGAAATATCCTTCAGCCATGGGGGTTGAAATTTCAAAGCTTGCCGTGAACAGCAATTTTTGGCCCTTGTATGAAGTCGAGAATGGAGTATGGAAGCTTAATTACAAACCATCAAATCCTGTACCTATTGAAAGGTTCTTGAAGCCCCAAAGAAGGTTCAAACACTTGTTTGAGAAAGGAAATGAAAATATTATTGAAATCATGCAGGAACATGTTGATGAGAGATGGAAACAGTTGAAATTCCTTTGTAGGGATAATTTTCCCTAAAACTTTATAAAGAATTGATAAAAATTTCTTCTTAGGTGACAATAATGGAAAAATTAGACGCTATAATATTTGATTTTGACGGAACTTTAGTTCCTACAATCACAAGACAATATGACTGGTTCAGGTATTGGGCTGAAAATAATGGAAAAAAATTAAGCCATGTTGAGTCAGGAGAAGAGTATAATACAGCTTCGGAATTTGTAGAATTCTATAACGAAATATTGCACGATCACGGTGTGCAGCGGGTTTATGACCTGTTGGGGTTGCCTTGCGACATGAATGACAGCGAGCATCCAGTATGGGCAGCTTATTCAAAATTCAAGATTGAAAGGCCCCTTAAATTATACGAAGGCATGAAAGGGGTTCTTGACGAACTGCATGCAAGGGGCGTAAGGTTGGCAATCAACACAACGAACAAGCTTGATTCCATTGAGAAAGAGCTTGGCAAGGAACAGGTGCTGCAGTATTTTAACCCTATAATCACAGAAGATTACCTGGCAGCATACCATGGTGCTGGAAAGGCAGATGCAATAAAAAAGCCCTCAAAGATTTCCTTGTCCTTGACATTGAATGAGCTAAATCTTAATGGCCAGAAAGTGCTTCATGTAGGGGACACATTGAATGACCTTATAAGTTCAAAGAAAGTCATGAGGCA